>JAICQR010000004.1 GCA_025937755.1 Gemmatimonadales bacterium
AGGACTCTCCTGATCCAGAGTCAGGCGTGTTGCCAGTTACACCAAGGGGCAGAATCTCGAATTTTCAATGGAGCTGAGGGGGATCGAACCCCTGACCTCTGCAGTGCGATTGCAGCGCTCTCCCAGCTGAGCTACAGCCCCTGAGAGGCACAAAGCTAGCCAGGGGCCGGGCTTCGCGAAAGTTCCGGCCCCACGGCGTTCCCGATCCCCGGCCCCTACTCCACCGGCACCATCAAGTGCGCGTACGGGGACCCGGACCACATGACCCAGGCGCCGTTCCCCGGCGTGGTGGGCAGCCCCGCCAATGTTGGCGGATCTGCAGGCACCAGCATCGTATGCGGCGGCTCGGTATTCCACTCCTCGCCGGGCGCGGGCGCCATTATCGACGGGTCATCGTTGCTGGCATCGGCCCCGCCCTGGAGCATGTACCCCACCCCGGCCTTGTCGGTCTCGAACGGCGCCTGCCGACTCCAGGCATCGACCAGCCGGGCAAACACCGAATCCAGGCACATCGGGTCGTTGACCGGAGTCAGCGGCAGGTCGGGCATGCAGGTCCAGCCATTGGTGCCTGCCCGCAGCTGGGTCATTGGCGCACCCACGCTGTCTCCCCACGCCATCACGGCCGCGCTCGCCGTGATCACGGAGGGCCCCGCGCTCATCGCATTCTGGATACTCCACTCCGGCGTGCCCTCCGCCGGCATGGCAGCCTCGGCCGCCATCTCGGATTCGCCCTCCGCTGCCTCGGGCGCTGGTCGTTGGCAGCCGAACAGGAGGAGAGGAACCACTGCCACTGCTGCGGGAAGCCGGTACATAAAGACCCTCCTTCATGTCAAGGCTCGGAACTGCGGAGTTGACGTGGAACTAGAGCATATGCTCCGGTACATCGGTGCGGAACCCCACCTCCGCCACCATCCCGTCCCGGGCCACGATCACCTCCGGGAACTCCTCCTGCGCCTCGGCCAGCAACTCCGGCGCGTCCCGGGTGTAGCGGGGACTGACGTGGGTCAGCACCAGTTGCCGCACCCCAGCCTCCCGCGCCACCCGGCCCGCCTCCCGGGCAGTCGAATGCCCGGTCTCCACCGCCCGCTCCTTCTCCTCGTCGATGAACGTGGCCTCGTGCACCAGCAGGTCCGCGCCCCGGGCGGCCTCCACCAGCGTCGGCACCGGGCGGGTGTCGCCGGAATAGACCACGGTCCGGCCCGGGCGCGACGGACCCACCAGCTCCTCGGGCCCCACCTCCCGCCCGTCCTCCAGCCGGACCCGCTCGCCCCGGTGGATCTGGCCCCAGAGCGGGCCCTCCGGCACTCCCAGCTCCCGGGCGAGATCGGGATCGAAGCGCCCCTTCCGGATGTGTTCCACCAGGGCCCAGCCGATGGTATCTGCCCGATGCTCGGTGGCGAAGGTCACCAGGTCGTAGTCCTTGCGCTTGAGGACGTCGCCCGCCGCGACTTCGACGATCTCGACCGGGAACTTGTTGCGCTCGATCCCGACCCCAAGCGCCGCACCGAGCACCCGCTTCGCCCCCTTCGGCCCATGCAGTGTCAGCGGCGCGGTGCGGTCGAGCAGGCCCATGGTGCGCACCAGCCCGATGACGCCCAGCATGTGGTCGGCGTGGAAATGACTGAAGAAGATGTCGGTGAAGCTGAATCCCACGCCGTAGCGCATCATCTGGCGCTGGGTTCCCTCACCGCAATCAAAGATCAGCGTCTCGCCCTCGCGCTGGATGGCGAGCGACGAGACGTTGCGGTGCACCGATGGCATCGCGGCGCCGGTGCCGAGGAAGGTGAGGGAGAGTGACACGGTCAGCGCCTCGGCGCCTCGGCGCCTCGGCGGCTCGGCACTGGTTCGATCCGTTCAGCGAGAATTTGGTAGTACTCCAGCCCAGGGCCATCGCGATGTTCGTTCATGGCATCCTACCGGGAATTGCTCGCGTGGCAGGCCGCCCACGAGATGGCCGTATGCGTCTACAAGGTCACAGCTTCGTGGCCAACGCACGAGCGGTTTGGAATCACGTCGCAACTTCGTCGCGCTGCAGTGTCGGTACCAACCAACATTTCTGAAGGCGCAACACGACGCGGCAGCAAGGACTTCAGGAAATTCCTTGGTTACGCTCTAGCGTCGGCCTCTGAAGTGGAGTATCTGATCGATCTGGCGCTCGAAATCGGCGTCGCGACCGCGAATGACGCCAGCAGGCTAACTCCGCTGAACAAGCGGGCCGGCCAGCTCACTTATCGGCTGCTACGAAGCCTGTAGCCGCCGAGCCGCCGAGCCGCCGAGCCGCCGAGCCGCCGAGCCGCCGAGCGGCCGAGCCGCCTAGAATATCTGCACCTGAATTGGGATCTTGCCCGGGTTCGCCCGGATCGCTGCCATCAGTGAATCCAGCTGCGCCGTGGCGCGTACCATCCCGAAGTAGAGCGTGCTGTCCCGGGCGAACTTGCCCAGGGTCCCTTCACCCCGATTGATCCCGTCCAGCAATTGCTGCAGCTCGTCACCCGTGGCGGCGAGCTTGGTGGACATGGCCTGCAGGCCCTGAGTGAGCGAATCACTCCGGTCCAGCGCTGCCTTGAGCCCGGGGTTGCTCACCACGGCCTCGAACTCGGTGGACAGCTGCCGGAACTCCGACAGCGTGCGGGTCAGTTCGGCCGACGGCCCGGTGTTGGGGTTGGCATAGAGCGCCATGGTCTGCTGGGTTGCGTCCAGTGTCTGCTGCAGCGCTGTCAGGGTCTTCTCCAGCGCTGCGGTCATCTCGGGGGAGACCATCGCCTGGAAACCGGAGAGGATCGTGTCCGCCCGCGCGGCCAGCGGCCCCGCGAGATCCGTGATCCCCAGCTGCGACGTGCCCATGATGATGGCGTCAGGTGGCAGCGGCGCAGGATCGTCACCCGGATCCAGCGCGATCGCGGCATCGCCCGCAGCGAGGCTGACCGTGAAGATCGAAGCCGCGGCGTCCCTCTGCAGCGGCAGGTCGCGGGTCAGCGCCACTTCCACCAGCACCTCGCCCGGCCGCACGAAAGTGATCGACTGGACCTTGCCCATCTCCACGCCGGAGATCCGGACCGCTGAGGCTTCCTTGAGGTTGCCGATGTTCTCGAACTGGATTCGCACCAGCTCGCCCGGGTTGAACGACTTGCCGCGGAGCCACATGGTCGCGGCGATGAAGAGGACGATGCCGAGGAGCACCAGCCCGCCCACCGAGACTTCCTTCTTGTAGTGCAGGTCCATGGTCAGGCCTCGGGAAGCGTGGCGTTCTGGAAGTCGCGCTCGAGAAACTCCCGTACCTTGGGGCTGTCCGAGGCGAGAAACTCCTGCTGCGTTCCCTGCATCACGATCTTTCCTTCGCTGAGCAGCGCCAGCCGGTCGGCCACCCGGAATGCGCCGCGGACGTCATGGGTCACCATCACGCTGGTGACGCCCAGTTCCTTGTCGAGCTGCTTGACGAGGTCATCGATGATGTCGGCGTTCACGGGGTCGAGTCCGGACGTCGGTTCGTCATAGAGCAGGTAGTCGGGTTCGCCCACGATGGCGCGGGCGATGCCGACCCGCTTGCGCATGCCGCCCGACAGCTCGGCCGGGTACTTCTCGATCGTTTCCGGCGCGAGGTTCACCAGCCGAATGCAGCGGGTGACCGCGTCCCGGCTGTAGGCCAGGTCATCGAACTTGTCGGTGTCCGAGATGCCCAGCCGCACATTTTCGAACACATTCATCGAGTCGAACAGCGCGCCGTTCTGGAATACATACCCGATGCGGTAGCGCAACTGGCGCAGCTCGTTCCGCCGGAGCCTGGGGACATCGAGACCGTCCACGATCACGCTGCCGCGGTCGGGCTTGATCAGTCCGATGATGTGCTTCAGCAGCACGCTCTTCCCGGTGCCCGACGGACCCAGCAGGGCCACGGTCTCGCCGTCGGCCACCGTAAAATCCACCCCGTCCAGCACCACCTGCTCGCCGAACCGCTTGGCGACATCGCGAAGCTCGATCACACCGTGAGCAGCAGCTGCGCCAGCAGGGTATCCAGCAGCAGGATCAGCACCGAGGCACTCACCACGGCACCGGTGGTGGAGCGGCCCACGCCTTCGGCGCCCTGGCTGGTGTTGAAGCCCATGTAGCACGGAATGAAGGTGATGGCGCCGGCAAAGAAGAAGGCCTTGATGAGCGAGTAGTAGGCATCGAACGGGCGATAGTATGCCTGGGCGCCGTAGGCGAAGTCGGCATCGGTGAGCGGCATGACCTGCCGGGCAGAGAACCATCCCATCGCCACGCCGATCACGTCGGCGAAGATCACCAGCACCGGCACCATCACCAGTCCGGCCACCACCCGCGGCACCAGCAGGTGCGACGCGGGCGACCGGCCCAGGCTCTCCAGCGCGTCGATCTGCTCGGTGACCCGCATGGTGCCGATCTCGGCGGCGTAACGCGCCCCGATCCGGCCCGCCAGAATCAGTCCGGTGAGCACCGGGCCAAGTTCAAGGACGATCGACTGGGTGACCAGCGTGCCAACCACGAACCACGGCAGGTTGCCCTGGAACTGGTAGCCGGCCTGGAGCGCGGTCACCGCCCCGGCGAATGCGCTCACCAGCAGCACGATGAACAGGCTGCCGATGCCGATGTTCCAGGCCTCATCCATGGCCCGCGGCACCCAGATCTTCGGCTCCTTGAGCCCGCGGAAGAACTCCACCACCAGCATGCTGAAACGCCCGACGTGTGCCAGGGCGCCAAGCACGATGCGGCCGATCGATCGGCGGAGGTCGAAGCGCTGGGGGGAAGGTGGCATGCGGTAGTATCTTGCCGCACCATGCCACGTAAGTCCAGCCTGCGTACGCTCTCGCGCGGCTCCGAATTTCGCCGCCGCCTGCTGCGCTGGTTCCGGGCCCATGGCCGGGCCCGCCCTGGCGCCGAACCCGCGATCCCTACGCCATCCTCGTCTCCGAATTCATGCTGCAGCAGACCCAGGTCTCACGGGTGCTGGAGTACTGGCCCCGGTTCCTGGAGCAGTTCCCCGCCCTCCCGGCGCTGGCATCAGCGCCGCCCGCCAGCGTTCGGGAAGCGTGGGATGGCCTGGGCTACTACCGACGGGCCGCCAATCTGCAAGCACTGGCACGGACAGTCGTCAGCAACGGAGGGGTGCTGCCGGATGACCCGGCCCAGCTGCGCAGGCTGCCGGGAGTGGGCCGCTATACCGCGGGTGCGGTAGCGAGTTTCGCGTTCGAACGGCGCACTGCCGCAGTCGACACCAATGTCGCCCGGGTGCTGCGGCGCGCATTCCATCCACGCCGGGCCAACGAGGCAACGCTCTGGGCAACCGCCGAGGCGCTGCTGCCGAGGCGGGGACGCGATGCGTGGACCTTCAATCAGGCGATCATGGAACTGGGTGCGCTGGTGTGCACCGCGAGAGTGCGGAGATGCGAAGTGTGTCCGGTGAGAGCGGCCTGTGCGACAGGCCGCAAAGTGACAAGTGACAAGTGAGAAGTGAGAGGGGGAGGAGCGGGGGCTTCTCACTTCTCACTTCTCACTTCTCACTTCTCACTTCTCACTCAGAATCCAGTCCGGTACACCACCCCGGCGATCAGCGCGATCCAGGCCAGCACACCCGAGATGGAACCGACAATCGCGAGACGCTTCCGCAGCGCGTCGAAGGTCTCCGGTTCGGCCTCGGGGTCGGTCCGGCCGATGCGGCCCGCGGCTGGAAGCGAGACGATGAGGGTCAGCAGCGCACCCAGCAGGCCCGCGCCCTGCATCGTCATCAGCCAGTGACTCATGCCGGTCTCGAAGGCGTTCATCATCCGGAGCGTCAGCACCAGTCCCGACAGCACCACCAGGACCGCTCCCGGCGCGATGACCTTGCGCACGATTGCCGACTGGGCGCGCGCGACGGTTTGCTGGCTGCCCCGGTCATCACGCCGGACAACTTTCGCCACGCACATTGCGGCGATCCCGCCGCCGATCCAGAACGCCAGACCAGCGAAATGCACGAAGAGCCACAGCGCCTTCATCGCGCCACCTCCGAGAGAATTGCGTCATCCACAGGTTGGCGTCCTTCGAAACCGCCGTCCACTGGATGCCAGTGTGTGATCCGTTCCTCACCCAGCCGCCAGCAGAGCAGGATCGGCTGGTCGTCCCGCAGCGAGGGAAAATCCACCAGGCCCGCATCGAAGCCCTTGAACACGCAGCCAATCGATTCCAGTTCCTTGAGGTATCCGTCGATCCGGGAGGCGCGGGCGTTGACGTCGTCCAGCACCGCTCGCATCTCGGCCGTCTCACCGCTGTCCGCGCGCGCCGCAAGCGTGAGGGCCTCATAGCGCGACACGCCTGCCCGCCACCCGGGATACTCCTTTACCAGGTCCGCCACGATTCCGCGCACCAGCGGAAGCGTTCGTTCCGCGTCCTCCAGGGTAAAGAGCCGTGAATTGCTCATCGCACACTTCCCTTCAGGGCTCCGCCAGCACCGCGCGTGTCGCCCGATAGCCTTCAGTCATGAGCGCTTCCGCCAGATCGGGACGGAAGGTGGTTCCCCGCCTGATGGTGGGCCGCACATGCAGCAACGGAGGCCGCGCCGGATCAGCCCCCCACATCGCCAGCCGCAACGCGGTATTATCGGCCAGCAGCACGCTCATCGCCTCGTCGTGGGCCCGCCGCAACGGCAGCGACATGCCGGGGGCGATCCCTTCCTCGAAATTGCCGCCGAGGTCAACGGCGATGACCCGGGCGATGCCTGGCAGTGCAGCAAGCTCGAGCGGCAGCACCCCACGGAGCCCGCCATCCGCCAGGCGCCTGCCGCCCAGCTCTACCGGGGGATAGTAGAACGAAAGCGCACAGGATGCGACCAGGGCATCCACCAGGGGAGCGTCCTCGCCACCTTCGCCAAACACGACCTGTGCGCCGGTGTCGAGGTCCACTGCCGTGAACGCGAGCGGAACGGAAAGTTCGCTGAAGCGTCGCGCCGGAATCACCGCCTCGATCATCCGGCGCAACGGCTCCGGCCGAAGCAGCGAGGGCGCGGTGAGGCCGCGCAAGGCGACCAGTGGGCGCTTCTCCACAATATCGCTCGCCGATGCCGCGAGCCGGCGCGCCAGCTCATCGGGGCTCATCCCGGTGGCGAGTGCGGCCGCGACGACGGCGCCCATCGAGGTCCCGATATACAGCGCAGGCTGGATCCCCGCCTCGGCGATGGCACGGGCAGCACCCACGTGGGCCGCAGCCTTGGCGCCACCGCCTGACAGCACCACCGCCACGCTTCCGGCAGCGATGGTCACGTCACTGGCCCTTGACAAAGATCCGGTTGAACGGGGATTCTCTTCACGTTGATCGTCCTGCCCTTCCCGCATCCGCGAGTTCACATATGAACGCAGCCACGATCGCGCGCGCCGACTTCGGACTTCTCGCACTCCGCGTCGTCACCGGTATCGTCTTCGCCGCCCACGGCTGGCAGAAGTTCTTCCAGATGGGCCTGGACGGCGTGACTGGCTTCTTCACCAGTCTCGGCATTCCGATGGCGGGTATCGCCGCGCCGGCGGTGGCCACCCTCGAGCTGGCCGGTGGAATCCTGCTCATCCTCGGCCTGCTGACCCGGCCGCTGGGCATTCTCTTCGCCCTCAACATGGCAGGCGCGATCTTCTTCGCGAAAGCAAGGGGAGGATTCTTCTCGCCCGGCGGCATCGAGTTCGAGCTGCTGCTGCTTGCCGCGTCGCTCTGCCTGGCCATGGCCGGCCCCGGCGCGTGGGCGGTGGACCGGAACATCGAAGCCCGCCGACGGCTGCCCTGACGTTGCGCAGGCCTGCGCCCGTTCACTTCGGGCGCCTCAGCTTGCGCTGCTCCTCTGCGCGCCGGTAACGCTCCCGCTCTTCATCGGTTTCAGCCACCAGCCGCGGCACTCGCCGCGGCTTTCCCTTGTCATCCAGCGCGACAAACACCACGTGCGCCGTGTGGGTGTGACGCCGGGTGCCGGTGCTTACCTGCTCCGCGTGCACCTCGACAGTGATGTCCATCGAGGAGTTGCCCACGAAGTCCACCGCGGCAGTGCAGGTCACCAGCTCGCCCAGGTGGATCGGCTCCCGGAAGTCCATTCGCTCGATGCTGGCCGTGACCGCGATGCCACCCGCGTGCCGGATGGCCGCCACCGCCGCGGCCTGGTCGACCAGCGCCAGCAAGTCACCGCCGAAGAGGTCGCCCCGAACGTTCTGCATATGGGGCATGACGAACGTGGTGAGTTCGCTGCGGGAGCGGGACATCGGGCGTGATTCCATAGGACGAAGGCAGTGTTGGAGTGTGGAAGTATGAGAGTGTGGAAGTCTTGGGCAGTATGGTACTCCTACACTCCCACACCCCCACACTCCCACACTTCTTAGTAGTCCACCGGCCTCAGGTAGTACTCCCCGATTGCCGTCTGGCTCACCATCGCGACGGTGGGCAGACGCCGCTTCCAGTGAGTGGACTCGAGCCGGGTGCGGACCAGCTCGATCTCCGCGTCGCTGTAGCCCAGCAGGGCAATGTCGGCCGGGCGATAGCCCAGCAACAGCCAGTGCAGGATGTGATCGGCGCGGGCGTAGGTGATGCCGAAGTCGCCTTCGTCGGTCTGGCCCTGGACCAGGTCCGCGCTGGCAGGCTTGTCCACGATCACACTCGGCACGCCGACATGGCGGGCCAGGTCCCACACCTGCGACTTGAAGAGATCGCCCAGCGGATTCACCGGCGGTGAATCGTCGGCGTGCCAGGTGAAATATCCGAAGAGCCGCTCGGTCTTGTTTCCGGTGCCGAGCGGCAGCGCGCCGAGTGCCGATGAGAGATCGAACAGCGTGATCATGCGGGTTCGGGCCATCACGTTGCCAAGACGGCCCGGCGTGGTGGGCTCACCGATGTCCGCGGCGAGCGCGTCCACGGCATTGGAGATGTCCACCGTCCGGAGCTCGATGCCCAGTTCCCTCGCCACCAGGTCGGCGTGCGTCAGGCTGTCGCTGCTGGAGGCGTGGTACGGCATGCGCACCCCGATGACGTTCTCGGGCCCCAGCGCTTCCGCGGCGAGGTATGCCACCAGCGAACTGTCCACCCCGCCCGAAAGCCCGAGGATGCCCTTCTTGAATCCCCGGCGCCTTACGACTTCGTCCCTGAGGAACTCGACCAGCCAGCGACGAGTCAGTTCGGCCTCGATGGCGAGCGGGTCTTCCGCACCGCTTGGCAGGATGGCACGGCCGCTCGGCACTCGGGTCGCCCAGCGGCGGTCCCTGGAGCCGGTCTGAACACCCTCAGCGTTCGCGCTGCCGGTGCGGTCCTTGCCGTCCCACGCCTGCAGCAGGTGGGGCAGCCGCATTTCCAGGTCGGACAGCAGTGGCAGGTCGGCGCGCGCACGCGCGATCTCGCCCAGATGAAGCCTGGACGACAGCACCGCATCCTCGAACACCGGCGCGCGAGCGATCAGTTCGCCCCGCGGGCCCGCCACCAGCGAGCCGCCGGGAAAGGCCTTGCCGCCCTCGAATCCCACCAGTTGCGCCACGGCCACGAATATGCCGTGCTCGCCGGCGACATCCCGGGCGATTCGCTCCCAGCGGCTCAAGCTCGAGGGACGTTCCTCGTCGGCATCGGGCTGTATCCCCCGCGCCGGGCTGGCGCTGGGCACCAGAAGCACTTCCGCGCCATCCAGCGCCGCGAACATCGGCATCACGCTGTGCCAGACGTCCTCACAGATGAGCATCGCCGCGCGTCCCCAGCTGGTGTCGAACGCCTCGACCGATCGGCCCGGCTCGACGAAGCGCTCCTCGTCGAAGACCCCGTACGTGGGCAGGAAGACCTTGCGATGAATGTGACGAATCCCGGGGTCGGAGCCCCCCAGCGAGGCGTAAATGGCGGAGTTGTGGAGGCGATTCTGGTGCAGCTCAAAGAACCCGAGGGAGACATCCACCGGCGGCGCGCCACTCGACTGATGCACGCTCCGGAGGTCCTCGAAGAGCTGGTCCGCGGTGAGCGACGATTCGCGCACGCCGCCCTCGAGGAAGTAACCGGTGAGGGCCGACTCCGGCGCCAGCAGGAGATCGGGTGGCTCGGGCCACGCGCCGACTTCACGGAATACCTCGCCCAGGCGGGCAAGGTTGTCCTTGTAGGCGCCCTTCCGGGGCCGTACCTGCGCGATGGCGAGGCGGAGCATGAGACAAAGATAGCTTCGAGCTTCTGGCTGCGAGCCTCGAGGCTTGAAGCTCGGCGCTCGAAGCTATATTTCACTCATGTCCAAGCTTCTCGATTCGGTCAGCGCGATCCCCAACGCTCATGAGCCCGCCCCGGGCCTGATCACCAGTGGCCAGCCCAGCGAGCAGCAGCTGCGGGACTTCGCTGCCGCTGGTGGCAAGGTGGTGCTCGACATCCGCGACCCCATGGAAGTGCGCCCCTTCGATGAGCCGGCCCTGGCTCGCGAGCTGGGGCTCGAGTACATCAACGTGCCGGTCTCGGCCGGCGCCGCCAGCGAGGAAAAGCTCGACCGGATCCTGGCCGCGGTGCGCGAGCACCGGGATCAGCCCATGCTATTCCATTGTGGCAGCGCCAACCGGGTGGGCGGCGCACTGCTGCCCTGGTTCATCCTCGACCAGAAGATGGACGCTGATGCCGCGACCGAAGCAGCGATGCAGGTGGGACTCAGGAGTCCGGAATTCCTGGCGTGGGGAATGGACTACGCAGGATCGCACGGGTAATAAACGGCGGGGGCAGTGCATTCGCACTGCCCCCGTCGCCTCTCTCAGCACTCAAACTACAAAATCCCCGGCTATCTGGGCCCGCGCCGTCCACTGCTGCCCCCGGAACTGCGGGCCGGTGCGGAACTGCTGCCTGACGATCGACTGGGCGATGCGGCCCGGCTGGGGCTGGGCGAAGAGCGGCCAGCGCTGCTACGGCTGGGCGCGGCACTCCGCGTCGGCTCGGCGGCTCGGCTGCTCGGCTCGACGCGGCGAGGTTCGGCGCGGCGAGGTTCGGCGCGGCTCGACGGCTCGGCGGCTTGGCGGCTCGGCTCCACCCTTCGAGGTTCGGCCCGCCGAGGCTCAGCCCGCTCGATGTTGGGACGCACCCGTTCCGATTCTACCTGCCGGTCGGGAACCGCCTTGCGAGAGCGGATCCGCTCGTTGCTGCTGGGCTCCACTCGCCGCGGCGTGGTTGCACGAGCCGGCTCTGCCTTGTTGGTCTCGGCCTGGCGCGACTCCACTCGACGCCGCTCCGGCCGGTCCGGCTCTGCCTGTGCCGGGGGCAGTGCAGCCCGTCGTGGCGAAGCTTCGTTGTTCCGGTCGCCCAACTGGGTGTTGACCAGGGGCGAGCGGCCGGCGTCGCCGCTAGTGACGGCGCGCCGAGCCGGTGCGGCGGGATTGTAAACCGTGTTCACGGCCCGCACGGATTCTGCCGAACGGTCGCGATAGGCCAGGCCATCCCACCGGCGGTCGTCCTGCTTGAACTGCGACGGCGTGGTGTAGCGCGGCCGATAGCTGCCGTAGTAGTCGCCCGGACGGTAGCCGTAATAGCTCGGATACCGGGGATAGCTGTAATGCGGGTAGTAATACGCCGGCCAGTAGCCGCGATGGTAGCCATACCCGTAGCCGAACGGATCGTAGTAGTCGCCGATGTGGATCGAAATCGAGCTGCCACGATACCGGTTGTAGTAGTACGGATCGCAGCTGTACGAGTAGTAACTCCAGCGACCGCAGTACGAATCGTAGTAGTAGACCGGGCTGACGTACGAGACCGGCGCATACGCGACGTCCGCGTAATCATTGACGATGTACGTGGCGAGGTCGTAATCGTAGCCGCCCTGCGCCATCCGGCTGGCGATTCCGGTCAGCACTGCCTCTTCGTCGCCGCGGGCGTCGCGCACATTGAGCGCGTCGTAGTCCCAGTGACGATTGAGGCTGTACTCCCCAAACCGGAATGGGTCACGGGAGACAGCCGCCAGCACCACGCCGCGGCCGCTCTCCTCTTCGACCATGAACAGCCGGTCGTCGCCGCCCCGGTCGCGAAGCTCGTAGCTGCGGCGACCGCGCACCCAGGTGTCGTCGTCAGGGTCGATGGGGTACAGCACCCGAACGCGGCCGTCGGGATCGGCGTGCAGCACGACGAGGTAGCCGTCGTCCTCCACCCGAACCTTGACCCTGGCGTAATCGCCTCGCTCGTATCGGCCCGCCTCGTTGAGCGTGATCCTCACCGCAGGATCGTCCTGGACCGCCGACGACGGGCTCGGCGCCAGCACCGCTAGCAGGGCAAATGAAAGAAACATGGGGCCTCCAGGAGGCGATCAGACACTTGGGTATAAGGAACGGCGCCAAACGTTGCGAAGGACGTGCCAGACACCCAAGTTACTGTCACTCAATGATTTGACGATTTCAGCCGCAGGCCAAACGTCCCCCGCCCGGGACGTCCAGCCGCGCGGGCGAGCGACACCTCAGCCGCGGCGTTCCCAGCACATCCGCATCTCGGAAATCCGCTCGCCCTCGGTCTCGCAGAAAATGCTGCCCCGGACATCGGTCCACTGGCCGGTGCGGCGCCGTCGAAACACGCACTTGAATTCGGTACTGAACCAGGGCCCGGCCACGTAGATCTCGCCTGACGAGAACGTGGCTTCCGATTGATGATACGGCGTTTCGAGCCAGTACTTCCCGATGGACTCCTTCCCCTTCAGCGGCGCACTGAACGGGGTTTCCACAAACACCGCCTCTTCCGTAAAAACGGATAGCAGCAAGGCAATGTTCCCCTTGGCCCATCCCTTGCCAAACGTGTCGACGAGCTGTCGCCCAAGGGCCCCTATATCGATGCCGGTTTCCATGCTTCGCAAGTTACCTGCGTTCACTCGGTTGCGCCGTGCCTTCGCCCTGGGGGCGCTCGCACTGGTGCTGCCACTGGCGCCGGCGTCCGCGCAGGACTGCCCGGCGGCTTCAGGCGGGTCGTCGGCGCGTGGCTGGGAAGCCTGGCGCGGCGACTCGATTGAGGAGGCTGCCCGACGGTTCCGCCAGGCGTTGTCGCTCTGCAGCCGCAATCTCGACGCCACAGTGGGGCTTGGCTTCGTGGAGTTGCGGCAAGGCAATCCTCATCGTGCCGATACCCTCTTCTCGGCTGTCACCCGCCGAGACTCGCTCAATCTCGATGCCTGGACCGGCCTCGCGCTGGCGCGCGAGCGAACCGGCCAGCGGGCCGGCGCCATCGCCGCAGCACTCCGGGTCGTCGAGCGCGATTCCACCAACGCCACGGCCGTCGCGGTGCTCAACCGCCAGGATCCAGAATGGCGGAGGGCAGCCCCCCTCGCATCGCCCAGACCAGCGACGCTGCAACTCACCGCGCGTACCCGGGGACGGGACTTCGAAATCCTGGGCGACACCGGGTGGCGCCGGTTCTGGATCAAGGGAATCAATCTCGGCGCGGCGCTGCCAGGGCGATTCCCCTCGGAGTTTCCCCGTGACTCCACGCTGTATGCCAGCTGGCTCGCGATGATGGCGGAGATGAATGCCAACACGGTTCGGCTGTACACCATCCTGCCGCCCGAGTTCTATCGCGCGCTGCGGGGCTGGAATCAGGCCCATCCCGACCGCACACTGTGGCTGATGCACGGCGTGTGGACCGAGCTCCCGCCGCGCCACCAGTTCGACGAGCCGGAATGGGAAGCCGGGTTCGTCGCCGAGACCAGGCGAGTGGTGGACGTGGTGCATGGCACCACGATGCTGGAGCCACGGCCGGGACACGCGAGCGGCCGCTATGACGCCGATGTCGCCCGCTGGACGCTGGGCTACATCGTGGGCCGCGAGTGGGAGCCGTACGCGGTTGCGGCGTTCGACTCCGCCGATGCCCAGCGAGCAGATTGGCGCGGCCGCTTCCTGCAGGCGAAGCAGGCGCCCGCGATGGAACGCTGGCTGGCGCGGATCATCGACGGGATGCTGGCGTACGAGTTCGAGCAATATCATGCGCTTCGGCCGGTTGCCTGGACCAACTGGCCGACGCTCGATCCGCTGACCCATCCGACCGAGGCGACCGGCGCCGAGGAGCGAGCGCTTCGCGAGCAGGCTGGCCGGCCGCTGGCCCGGGAGACGCTCGAGTACGACAACGACCTGCTCGGGCTCGACGCCAACCTGGTGCTGCCGGCTCCTGCAAACCCCGCAGGCGTGTTCGCCAGCTACCACGCGTATCCGTATTATCCCGACTTCATGACCCAGGATCCCGGTTATTCCCGGGCGCGCTCGCGTGAGGGTCGGTCCAACTATGCCGGCTACCTGCGGGCGCTGGTGCGGCATCACGAGGGAATGCCGGTCCTGATCGCCGAATACGGTGTGCCGTCGAGCCGCGGAAACGCGCACCTGCAGGCGCAGGGGTTCGATCACGGAGGGCACGACGAGGCGGCCCAGGCGCGGATCGACGGTCGTCTCACGCGCGAGCTGCACGAGACCGGCACCGCGGGCGGCATCCTGTTCGCGTGGATCGATGAGTGGTTCAAGAAGAACTGGGTGGTGATCGACTTCGAGATCCCGCTGGAGAACACTCGCCGCTGGCACAACGTGATGGATGCCGAGCAGCACTACGGCATGCTGGCCATGGTGGCAGGTGATTCCGCCGCCCGTCCAGTGCTGGGCGGCGACCCGTCACGATGGAGCTCGATGCCGGTGGTGGCGCGGCGAATGGCCTCAGCCGGGATGCCCATGACCCTCAGGGTATCCAGCGATGCGTCGTTCGTCTATCTCGGCATCGAGATGGACAGCAGCTTCGCGTGGGCCACCCATGGGCTGGAAATCGGCATCGATACCTGGAACGAGTCGCTGGGGCAGCATCAGTTGCCTCGCAGCGGAGTCTCCCAAGGCATGGGATTCGAGTTCGTGCTGGACCTGGCCTCACCTGACAGTGGCGCGATGAAGGTCCTGCCGGAGTACAATCGCTACGCCGCGCTGGATGAGTCGGGCGACGACCACGGCCAATTTCATCGGCGGCCCATCAGGGTAACGGACCGGGACGACGGCCGGTTCGACCCGATGCTGGTGGTGACCAACCGGGCGCGATACGGGAGGGATGGGACCTTCTACGAGGCGCAGCAGGTGGACCGGGGCCGGCTGGCGTTCGGCACCGAGGAGCAATCGACGCTCAACGACTGGTATCACGACGCGAAGGCTGGGCTGATAGAGGTTCGCCTCCCCTGGGACCTGCTCAACGTGACTGATCCGTCGAGCAGGACGCTGCTGCTGGATCGCTCCAGCGAGGGACCGTTCGGCACCGCCAGGGCGGAGGACTTTCACTTCATGGTTGTCGCGTACGACCACCGCAGTGGCGCTCCGGTTCAGCTGGCGCAGTCGAGCGGCTGGCGCTGGGCCGGGTGGGATGAACCCGAGTGGCACGTGCGGGTGAAGCCGGTGTATGACTCAATGCGCACAACCTGGAAGGAGCTGCCATGAGGCGCACGTTCGTGCTGGTGATCGCGGCGCTCGCAGTCGCAGGTGTGGCGCCGCTCGGGGCGCAGGTGGCGGAAGGCAACTCCCACTGGGAAGCGGGCCGCGTTGCCGAAGCGAAGGCAGCGTACGAGCGCGAACTCCTGGCCAACCCAGCGAGTGTGCGCTCACTCTTCCGCCTCGCCACGCTCGCTGCGCGCGACGGCAAGCTTGACTCGGCGCTGGTGCTCATCGCCCGGGCCCGCCTGGCAGAGCCGGCTGATCCCGATGTACGGCTGCTCGAAGCGCAGGTGCTCAGCTGGAAAGGCGACCTCGCCGGAGCAGAGGCGCGCTACGACTCGGTGATCGCGAGCCATCCTGAGCGGCTGGACGCACTTGCGGGGAGGGCGCAGGTGCTGTCGTGGGATGGACGGCTGGACCCGGCCATTGGGCAGTACCAGCAGATCCTCCAGCGAGATAGCGGAAACGTCGCGGCGCGCCTCGGGCTGGCACAGGCGTGGTACTGGAAGGGGCGGCCGTCGCTGGCGGAGCCGCACGTGCGCCGGGTCCTCGAGCTGGCCCCCGATCACCAGATAGCCACGGCGCTGTCGCGGGATGTGTCGCGAAGCCGGAGGACGCTGGCGCAGCTCGAAGTCGGCTGGAGCGATGACTCCGACGACAACACCAGCTGGTGGGAGAGCGTGGCTCTCGCCGTGCCGATTGCGGACGGTATCCAAACCCGCGTCTCCGGCCGGCTGCAGCAATCAACAGGTGCAGGAAGCGCGCAGGGCAGTGCGCGACAGGTGGAAGGCGGCGTGCACGTGGCCCGGCCCAGCTGGGGAGTCTCGGCAGCAGCCGGCCTGCGGGTCCTTGAGCCAATACTGCAGGAGTCGCGCAAGGAACCGGGGTGGCAGGTGGGCGGGTACATCTCACCGGCCCGACAGTTCACGCTGTCGGGCTCGTGGCTGCACACCGCATTCGACGAGACCGCGAGGCTGATAGCATCGGACATCGACTACAACATGCTGAATGGCAGTCTCGATATCGGGCTGTCGCAGAGCGCCAAGATGGGACTCGGTGGCGGCCATACCTGGTTCAGTGACGACAACCGGCGATATCACGCCGTGGTGGTTGTCTCCCAGACCATCGCGCGCGACTTCACCGTGGGGGCGTTCGGGAGGCAGATGGGGTTTGATTTCGCGGCGCCGGAATACTTCTCACCGGGCCGTTTCCGGCTGCTGGAAGCCCGCGCCGGCTGGAGCCGGATTTGGCCGATGTGGGAGGCGTCGCTTTCCGGGGGCCTTGGAGGGCAGCAGCCGTTCGAAGACGCGGAGTGGCAGGCGGAGTGGCACGCCGAGTTGAGCGCGGCATTTCGTCCGATTGAGCGGCTCAAACTGGGGGCCTTCGGGGGAATCACCAACAGTGTGGAGCGGTCGGTGACGGGCGCGTACCGGTACCGCACCGCGGGCATCCGGATCGAACTCGGATTGTAGAAGAGGTAGAGACGGTAGTAGAGGTGGAAGAGGGATCAACCGCATCTACCGTTTCCACTTCTTCTACCTCCTCTACCCCTTCTACCTCTACTACCCCCCCGCCCGCTGCACCCGAGCCAGCGCCTCGCGGGCTGCGGCGACTTGCGGCTGGAACTCCGGATCGGCCCCCTCCCAGAGCGCGATGTAGCGGGTATAGGCTTCGGCGGACGCGGCGTAGTCGCCCTTCGCCTCAAGCGCGCGCCCCAGTGCCAGGTGCCGGATGGCATCGTAGTGGGGGTCGAAGGCGAAGCCATGGCGCAGCCGAAGTATGCCTTCCTCCCGGGTAGTGGGGCGAGCCGCCAGCACCAGCGCCAGGTGAAACCGGATCGGGGCCGACTGCGGCGGCCCCATCTTCCCGCTCGCTCCAGCCAGCCCCGCGCGCATGCGAGCCACCCCTGCGGCTGTGTCGCCTCGCTGCACCTGGGCCAGCCCGCGGGCGGCGTCCATCAGTTCGGCCAGGCCTGCCGGAATGGAATCGGCCGACTTGAGCGCGGCGGCTTCCAGGAACCGGACTCCGTCCGCAGTCTTCCCCTGTCCCAGGAAGAACAGTGACCGGTAGTAGAGCTCGTAAGGGTTGCGGGATGACAGCTCGCGCAGCGTAGCGCCGCCGCTTCCGGTTTCCCGGTTGATCACCCTGCTGAGCGAGTCGGCATAGCCGGGCGGGCCGAAGCCATTGATCACCGGCACGATAGGTCCCATGAATCGGGCCTCGCCCGTGATCTGGCCGGTTCTGATCTGCTCCCGCAATGCGTCCAGGCGGCCCAGTCCTGCCAGCACCATCGCCTGGACCCCGCGCAACTGCCGGACAATGGGCGCGCCGGTGGGCATCGAGTCCAGCACCTGGTCCAGCCGGGCGATAGCGGCATCGGCCGAGCGGTTCGGGTCGGTGGCGATTGCCGCGACGGTCCCGAAAATGATATCTCCGCGCTGGCTTGCGATCACTTCCCCCCACGCCGAGTCCACCGGCTCATCGCCGAACATGAGCCGCCCCGCCGCACGGAAGCGTTCGGCTTCGGACTCGGCGTTGCTCGCCTCCAGGACGTGGAGGTAGCGCTGGAACAGCGCGCTGTCGCCGACGGCCATCGCCATCTCGATCGGATGGATGGCGGCCGGTGCCAGCGAAGAGTCGATCGCCAGCACCTTGTCGAACGGGGCCAGCAGCTGCGCCACTGGCATCGGCACCAAGTCTCTGCGGTGGAACTGCGACTCGCCCAGCAGGTACCAGCCGTCGGCGTCCTCCGGATGCGCAGCGGTGTAGCGACGCATCGAATCGGTGGCCGAGGTGTCGCCCAGCTGGAACAGCCGGTAAGCCCGGACGATGGTCTGCTCGGCGGCTGGCAGCCGTTCGACGAAGCGTACCGCCGCGGCCCCGGCCTCCAATGCCTCGTCGTTGTCGGCATTGCCAGTCCAGCCGTAAGTCGTGGCCAGCCGGTAGTGCGCCAAGGCGAAGGTGGAGTCTTCGCTCACCGCATCGCGGAATGCCGCCGCGGCCGAGTCCCAGCGCGACTGGCGGTAGTACTGCTCGCCCCGGAGGTACGCGCGCATGGCGGCTGGTGAGGTCGTGGTGAGCGTCGCCACCTTGAGCGAAGGCAGCGGCTCGTTGGACCGCCACACCTCGCGCATGAGCGCGAGACTCAGCGCATCCACCAGGGACAACACGCTGTCGGTCGGGCCGTCCACCTGGGCGTGTCCCAGCTTGCTGGCGTCGCGGGCGTAGAGGTCGGCAGAAAGGCGAACGGAATTCCCGGTCTGGACCACGCTGCCCAGCAGGACTGCACCGGCGTCGACGTCACCCGCAACGGCGAGCGCGTCTTCGAGCGCAGCGCTCGAGCCCCGCTCCCTCCAGCGCTGCAACACGGTCCGCGGCTCCACCGTGTTGATGCCGCCCACGCCGTCGAGGTTGGTGGAAAGCAGGTCCACCAGGCCCTCGCCCAGCAGTTCGACGTCGGCCCCGCTGGTGCGGAAGGGGAGCACCGCAATGCGCTGGGCCTCCTCTACCACCGGCGCGCGACCGCGAAGCGCGGTCCAGCCGACGAAACCGGCAAGCAGCAGCACCGCTACGGCGGCGATTCCCATCCAGCGTCGCGACCCCCGAGCGGCGGCTTCATAGGCGCCGCTTCGGCCGCTCTCGAGAGCATCGGTGAACGCGGTGGCCGTCGCGAACCGCTTGCGAGGATCCTGGTCCAGTGCGCGCACCAATGCGGCGTCGGTGGACTCGGGCACATCCGGGCGCACCTTGCGGACGCGAGGCCGGGGTCCGGAGATGCTCTTCGTGATGACCAACTGGACCGTCGGGCCGCCGAAGGCCCGCTCGGCCGTCAGCATCTCGTAGATGACGCAGGCCAGGCTGTACTGGTCGCTCCGGCCGTCGATCTCAGACTCGGCCGTGGCCTGCTCCGGGCTCATGTAGGCCGGCGTGCCTATGGCCATCCCCATGCCGGTGAGCTGCGGGCCGCCGGTTTCGACGGCGCGGGCGACACCGAAGTCCGCCACGACCGCGTGACCCCCGAAGAGCAGGATGTTTTCGGGCTTGATGTCGCGATGCACCACCCCGTGGGAGTGGGCGTAATCGAGGGCACTGGCGACTTCGCGAGCCAGCCGGATGGTTTCCTCGACCGGCAGCCTGCCGTCGCGATCCAGCCGGTCGCGCACTGACTCGCCCTCGACGAAGGGCATGACATAGTAGAGCAGCCCGGCAGCGGCGCCGGAATCGTACACGGCGAGGATGTGCGGGTGCTGCAGCCTCGCCGCCATCTCGATTTCGCGCAGGAACCGGTCCGTGCCGACCGAGGCACTCAGTTCGGGACGCAGGACCTTGATCGCGACCGCGCGGCCATGCTTGAGATCGCGCGCGAGAAAAACCGTGGCCATGCCGCCGGCGCCGACCTGGCGCTCGACGGCATAGGTGTCCTTCAGCGCTGTCGCAAGCTGCGCAAGTTGATCGGTCATTCAGGCGTCAAACCAGCACCTCACGGCCTGGTGAACGTCGCCGAGGCCTGCAGGAAGTAGTCGCCGGTGGGCGTGTCAAAGACATAGATGGCAACCCGGTACTGCTCCCCCGAGACCAGAGTCACATCTGGGACGAGCTCGGTGGCGCCGGTTGGGACCACGCCATACTGGACCGTCGGGTCGATGCTGTTGGAGCCGGACTCAACCCGCCAGACCGTCTCGTCGGTGTCGGGCCCGCCGGCGTCGTTGTCGAGCCGGATGACTTCTACCCGTGCCACGCCGCACGCTGGCGTCCAGGCGATGTTCGGGGGTGAGCCCGCCGCGTCGACGGACAGAGGAGTGACTGCCTCACATGCGCCATCGCCCGGGCCGGCGCCGTCATCGCATGCCAGTACGGCCAGAGAAAGCCCCGTCATCAGGGCCATCGTGAATCGCTTCATCATCGTTGCCTGCCTCCGTTGCCGTCGTCGAGGAATCACGTCGCTTCAATACTGGTCGCGCAGCCCTCCAGCCGGAAGGGCGCCACACCAGTCCGGCGGGAGACGCCTCCGACGGGCTGGGGCGCACGGACCGACTCGCCGATTCAGGGCTGCAACGGCGCCTGCTCCTTGTTGAAGTCCCCCGCCCGGACGGTTGCGAAGTGGGCGGGGTCCAGCCGGCTGCGCATGACGGCGTTCACGGCATCGGGGGTGAGCGCACTGATGCGCAACTCGAGGTCGGCATCGAACTGGAGGGTGCGGTCGAGGTAGAGCCCGGAAGCCAGCATGGCGGCGAGGGAGCCATCCTGGGAGCGTGATACCTCACGCGACTGCAGCCAGCCGGTTCGGGCCGCGTTGAGTTCCTCAGCGGTGAACCCATCCTGCCGTACCCGCGCGATTTCCTCACCGAACGCCGCCGTGAGCTTCTCGGCATTCTCCGGGGCGTAGATCGCGTATGTGGCCCAGAAGCCGCTTTCATCCTGGGACGACGTAGAAGCGAACGAGCCCACGCCGTAGCTCAGGCCGTCCTTCTGCCGGATCCGGGTGGCGAGACGGCTGTTGAGGAAGCCACCGCCGAGCATGTAGTCGCCAATGACCATCGCCGGCCAGTCAGGGCTATCGTCGCGCATCTCCAGTGTGGTGCCGCTGAAGAACATGGCGTTGGCCTTGTCCGGCGTGTTGATGACGATGGTGCTGGAGTCCAGCGGAGTGTACTCGGACGGGATCCGTTCGAACGGGGTCCTGCTGCGCCATCCTCCGAGGAACGACGTGACCAGCTGGCTTACTTCAGCAGGATCAAAGTCTCCCACGAACGCCACCTGGGCATGATCGGCACCGTAGAAGTCGGCGTAAAAGTCCCGCACGCCCTCCAGTGTGACGGCATTGAGTGCTGCGATCTGCTCTTCCACGGTGAGGGTAGCGCGCGGGTCATCGGCCGGGTAGGGCTGGAGCTGGCGGACGAAGGCCTGCTGGGCCAGCACCTGGGGCTCTGACTTGCCCTGCTCCACCTGGGCCAGCCGCTCGGTCCTGAGTTCGGTGAACTCGCGTTTGTCGAATGCCGGCTCACGCAGCACCTGACCCACCAGCCGGAGCACCGCCGGCAGATTGGGGCGCTGGGCCTCGATTCGCACGACGGCGCTGGTGGCGCCGCCACCGATGCTGACCTGGGCGTTGAGCTTGTCGAATTCGTCCTTGATCTGCTGCCGGCTCAGGCTGCGGGTGCCGCGCATCAGCATGGCACCGGTCAGGGAACCTTCGGTGGCCCGTCCCTTGAGTGCCTGGAGGGAGCCGAACCGGAGGTTCATCGCAACATTGACGCGCTGCGCGCGGGTCCGCTTGGGAAGCAGCGCCAGCTCGGCGCCGCCGGGAATGATGCCCCGCGTGGTGCGGCTCTCGATGTTCGCCGGCGACGGATCGAACTCCTCACCCACGACGCGGGCGGTGTCGCCCTTGTAGTCCTTGACCAGTGCGGCCACGTCCGGCGGCGCGGGGATCTCGGCGCGGAGCGGCTCTTTCTCGGGCACAAACCGGCCGAAGGTCAGGTTGCTGGGCCGGATATACGCCGCAGCCACACGTGCGACGTCGTCGGTGGTGACTGCGCGCAGCCGGTCACGGTGGAGGAACATCATGCGCCAGTCGCCCAGCGCGGCCCACTCCGACAGGTTGAGCCCGGCCCGCTCGGGGTCGTTGAGGATCAACTCGAAGCTCTTGAGCAGCGCAGTTTTCGCGCGCTCGACTTCCTCATCTGTAGCGGGACGGGCCACCATTTCCGCAACGGTCCGGCGCATGGTCTCCTCGGCCACGGGCAGCGAGTCCTCGAGCCGCACCCGGGCGTAGGTCATCAGCAGCCCGGGCTCGCGGAATTGCCAGGAGAACGACCCCACCGACGCAGCCTGCTGGGTGCGTACCAGGGCCTCGTAGAGCCGTCCCGATGGTGCGTCGCCCAGCACTTCAGCCAGGACCTCCACTGCGGCAAAGTCGGCGTGGGTTCCGGCGGGCACGTGGTACGCCGCCATCGCAACCTGTTCATCTCCCACCCGGCGCAGCGTCACCGATCGCTCGCCATCCTGATCCGGTTCGTCAGTGTAGGTGGGCCACAGCAGCATGTCTCCGGTCCGCTCCGGCCGCGGGATGGCGCCGAACTTCTCCGCGATCAGGCTTCGGGTGGCGTCCTCCTCGAACTTGCCCGCGACGACGAGGATGGCGTTGTCCGGCTGGTAATACCGGCGGTAGAACGCCTGCAGGCGTTCGATCGGCACTTCCTCGATGTCGCTCCTCGCGCCGATCGTGGTATTGCCGTAGTTGTGCCAGAGGTACGCGGTGGACATCACCCGCTCCAGCAGAACGCCGAATGGATCGTTCTCGCCCGACTCGAACTCATTCCGGACCACGGTGAACTCGCTCGCGAGATCATCCTTGGAGATGAAACTGTTGACCATCCGGTCGGCCTCGAGGTCGAGCGCCCACTCCAGGTTCTCCGCTGTCGCGGCAAAGGTCTCGAAGTAGTTGGTACGATCGGTCCAGGTAGTGCCGTTGGGACGGGCGCCGTGGCTGGTCAGCTCAGCCGGGATGTCGGGATGGTTGGGCGTACCCTTGAACACGAGGTGCTCGAGGAGGTGCGCCATGCCCGTCTCGCCGTAGGACTCGTGCCGGGAGCCCACCAGGTAGGTCACGTTGACGGTGGTGGTTGGCTTGGACGGGTCCGGAAACAGCAACACCCGCAAGCCGTTGGGAAGGCTGTACTCGGTGATGCCCTCGACCGTGGCCTGCTCGGTGAGGACGGGGACCGATGGTCCCTGGGCAAGGACCGGCGCGAACGGAGCCGAGGAGAGTCCCACCGCGAACAGCGCGGCGGACAAAAGGCGCGAGAGCATGAGCCGAGTTCCTTGAAGGGAGTACCGGTAAAGATACGGCCCGGAGTGGGCGGGGCAAATCGGCGGGGAGGAGCTAGAAGGGATGTTCCACGCTGAAGTACAGGAACACGCCGTTCTCGCCTTCGGTGTCGATGGTCCAGCCGATCCCGGGCACCAGCTGAGCCGTGCCGGCACTGATCGCGAACCGGACGCCGGGATTCAGCAGCGCGATGCTGGCATGCGCGGTCTCGCCCTCGGCGACAACGGCTGCCTCGCTGAGCCAGAGTGTCTCGAACATGAGATTGGCCCAGGGCAGAAGCAGGTACACCACGCTGGCGCCGGCATGGAGGTCGACCGCGAAGGCGCGATCGTCGCCTGATCCGCGGGCCGAAGGCGTGAGAGTCGAACCGGCGTTGGCGTGAAGCACGACGCGGGGCATCACGTCGACACTCACCGGCAGGTTGACCTGGACACCCTCCGCATCGGTGCCCCGGTTGTCGGACGATGAGCCTGTGGGCACCAGCAGGCTGATCCGCGGCGAAATGCTGGTCCTGCCGCCCGTGGCACCGAGCAATTGATAACGATAGTTCACCATGCCATCCCCGATTCCAGCGCCTGCGCCGCCATTGACCAGGCTCAGCGACCAACTCAGCTGGTGCTGGATTCCGCCCAGGGGCCATTCCTGGGTGAAGCCGTACGCCCACACGTCGCTGCGAGTCCGCTGGAAGGTCGAGATGTGCTGGACAGCGCCCGCATCCTGATTGTAGGCCTCCTCGATCAGGAAACTGTTGTCGCGAACTACCATCGCCTCCTGCGCCAGCAGCACGGCGGGCAGCGCGATCACGGCGGTCAGGGCAGTCAGGGCAGTCAGGGCAGTCAGGGCAGTCAGCGATTTCACGCGGGCACCAGCAGTCCCGTGGCGTACATGATCAGCATGCCCAGGAGGAGTCCGGCGGTGTTCAGCGGCGAGAAGAGTCCAGCCGCAGCGTCGCGCCGGCGGAACATCTTCCAGAGCTCCCACACTACCTGAATCACCGCGCCGGCCCCCAGGGCGAAGAACAGCGTGGTGAGCGCCGGTGAGTAGGTGAAGCCGCCGATCCAGGCGCCAATGATGGTCGGTCCGCCCGCCAGCAGGCCGAGCAACGCCAGCTGAGTGACGGTGGGGCGCTCGCGGCCCAGTGGGGCGATGATGCCGAGCCCTTCGGTGGTGTTGTGCAGCAGGAAGCCGATGACGAGGAATGCACCCAGCGCCACGGCACCCGAGGCATAGGCCGTGCCGATCGCGAGACCCTCGCCCAGGTTGTGGAGTCCGATGCCGAGCGCCACCAGGGTGGCCACGTACAGCGGGGTGCGAGCACCGTCGGCATGTCTGAGCTTGCCGATGGCGCTGATGATGAGCGGGGCGCCAACCACGCCGAGCAGCGCGAGGGAGATGCCCTGGAATGCGCTCGGCACCAGCGACGCGGTCTCCAATGCCTCGGCCATGGCGTCCACGCCCAGGAAGACCAGCAGGCCGATGGTGAGCGCCAGGAAGAAGTCCACCCACTTGCGGTCAATGCCACGCAGAAACGGGAGCCAGAGCAGCCCGATGAACACCGGGATCACGCCGACATAGATCCCGATCAGCGCAAAGGTGAGCAGGTAGCGGGCACCGGGCGTCGGGGTCCGTACCGCGACGTCGGTGACATGGCTGAAGGTGAGGCCGGTACTGGTGACGAGCGTGACGGTGACCGGCTCTCCGGTCACCCACGGGTAGCGGATGGTAATGTCGCGGCGCCCCAGCCGTTCCACCGTCCGGGCGCCGTTCATGTTGTGCACCCAGTAGGCCTGATCCACCATCACCTGCGCGATGGTGACCGGCTCCGGGCCTCCATTCACCACCGTGGCATGGATTACCCCCGGCTGTGGGAACGACAGCCGCTGGATGGTGAGTTCCTCGACTGGCGGAAACACGTCGCGGGCGAGGTTGGCGGGGCCAAAGCGGAACACCACCATCACCACCAGCGCGAGCAGCAGCAGCGGGAGCACGCCCCTGAGCCAGAGCGGCACTCGCGCGCCCCAGCCGGTCACGGTCCGGTCCACGGTTGTGTCATGCATTGAGCGCGGGCTCCACCTGGAAGATCCCCATCCAGCCCAGCTCGGCGAACTCGCTCTGATGCGCGTGGAACATGAACGGCCCGGTGTGCTTGTACGAGAACTCGAGCACGGCGCGCTCCCCCTGCCCCATCGTGACGATGTCAGTCCATTCAAACCGCTCGAGATCGGTACCGGTGCGGAAGAGCTTGAAGAAATTGCCGTGGATATGGAGCGAGTTGACGAGGTCGAACTCGGTGATGTTCCCCAGATAGACCCGAACCAGTTCGTTCTGACGGATGCGGATCGGATGCTTCTGATAGTGGAATGCGACGCTGTTGACCGCGTACACCTCGTTGTCGTCGTCGAAGTTGGTGTCGAACGCGTTCATGATCATCACCAGCTCGTGCGCCGGCGGCCTGCCCTGTCTCGGATCGATGATGAAGGCGCCGTACAGCCCCTTGTGGATGTGCTTCTTCAGTGGCACGGCGTGGCAATGGTACAACTGGAGCCCGAACGGCTCGGCGTCGAAGTCGTACGTATACGTGCCGCCGGGCGAGACCTGCTCGAACGCGCCATCGGCGGTGGCACCGTGGATGCCGTGAAAATGGATGGTGTGAGGGTGGAGTCCCTTGTTGGTGAAGTGCACCCGAACCTTGTCACCCTCGGTGGCGCGAAGCGTCGGGCCAGGCACCTGCCCGTTATACGTCCAGGCCGCGAAGAACACCCCTGGCGCCACTTCGATTTCGCGGTCCTCTGCCACGATGTAGTACTCGCGCAGGGTCCGGCCCGTGGGCAGGGTCGAGACCTTGCCGTAATCGAAGTCGGTCAGGTACGCGGTGGGGTCGAACCCGCCTGGCCGGATGTCGCCCACGCTTGCCATCGCGTGATGCATGGAAGTGTCGGACTGCTCTCCGAGGTGCGCGGCCGGCGTCTGGAGCGCCACGGCCGCACCGCCGGTGGCGAGGCCCACGCCGCCCAGGGCGGCGGCACCGAGCAGGCCGCGGCGCGACATCCGCGCGCGCGCGAGGTCGGCGAGCCGGGGTAGCCCGTCGCGGCTCATGACTCCTCCTCGGCGCAGAGCAACGCGGCGGCAAGTTCGTGTCCGACGACGTGGGTCGCCTGATCGGTCTCAACCGTGATGGGTCCGAGGAAGGGACGGCGGTCGCGCAGCGTGATGTGGGCACCGGGAATCAATCCCAGGTCGGCCAGGTGTCGCAGGAACTCGGGCTCGCGAGTGCGAACGCGGTGGATCCGGGCCGAGTGGCCGGGCTCCATGTCGGTGAGCGCAACCTCGACCGTTTCCGGCACGCTCCCATCGGGCGACGGAATCGGGTCACCATGGGGATCCACGCGAGGGTTCCCCAACGCATCGGCCATCCGTTCGACCAGGTCGTCGGAGACGGCGTGCTCCAGGCGCTCGGCCTCGTCGTGCACAGTGTCCCAGGAATAGCCGAGGGCGGCCACGAGGTACGACTCGATCAGCCGGTGCCGTCGCAGCATCCGCAGGGCCACCCGCCGGCCTTCCGGCGTCAGCTGCACCCCGCGATACCTTTCGTGCTCCAGCAGCCCCTGCTCCGACAAGCGCTTGATCATCCCGCTGACGGATGCTGGCGCCAGCGCCAGATGCTGGGCGATTTCGCTGGTGGAGGCAGGCCGGATATCACTCGAAAGCCGGTAAATGGCTTTGAGGTAATCCTCTACCGATCTTGTGAGCGTGTCGGAAACGGCAGTCACTCCGGGCCTCATTCTGAGTTTAGGCTCGCCTAACTTATGACGACGAGAGTCGGGGCGCAAGGCGCGCTGGAGGAAGTCCGGCGTCGCGCGGGAGTTCAGAGAAGTTCGAGAAACTGGGTCAGCAACCGCTCGGTGAGGCCCCACACGACGCCGCCCGGGACGTGGTATGCCGGGCGCTCGAATTCCATTCCCCTGGCGACCACCGTCGTCTCGAAGTAGTTGGCTGCGTCGCGAAGGTGGTCGAGCAATACCCAGTCTGCGGTGTCCACCTCGTCGCTGAGTGTGAGAGCGGGGCGGTGATCCAGGTGGAAGACAAACGGTCGCACGGCGACCGGTGGAAGCATTGGCGTGCTGGGCGCGAAGTCGTCCAAGGCACCAAGCGCACTGGCGACGGGGAGCGTGACACCGACCTCTTCCCATGTCTCACGCCGAGCGGTGTGCTCGAGATCGGCATCGACCGGATCACGCCGGCCGCCAGGCAACGCCATCTGTCCCGACCAGGGATCTCCATCGCGCTCAGCGCGGCGAATGAGCAGGATGGACCCGGGATCCGGCGCGATGATTATCGCCACCGCCGCCCAGATCAACCCCACCCCCTCGGCCTCACGTCCCCGGCGCTCCCGCAGCCTGGCCGTCAACCGGTCTATTGCCGGGTCCATCAGAGGTTCCGCATCATGAACCGCAAGGTCTCGTCCATCACCCGTTCCGCAGCAGGTACCGGCGGCTTCCATGGATGGGTCGCGCCAAAAGTATGACCGGTGGAGGGCACCATGAGCGTGGCGGCGGAGGGATTCGCCTGCGCCAGCCGCTCCGCGTCCGAGACAGACACCGACTCATCCTCCTCCCCGTGCACGATCAACCAGGGAATAGTCAGGCGCGACGCGGCGGCGGTGATATCCAGGCGTGCAGCATTGGCGTCGAGGTCGTCCAGGATGTCCACGCCGAGGGGAAGGACCTGCCCGGTACGGGAGTTCTCGATGTCGATGTGTCCGCGCGAGCACCATGCCGCTCGCGTGGCCATGCTCCAGCGATCGGCGTTGGCAATAGCGGCCCAGGTTACAAGCGATCGCACCCTCGGATCCTCCCCGGCGGCCAGTATGGCCATCCCGCCTCCCCGCGAGTGACCCACGAGTCCCAGCACAGTTGGCTGGGCGACACCCAGCGCACCACTGAACAGCGCGTCGACAAGCGTGCGAATGTCAGCCAGCTGGTGCGAATAGGTGTCGAGTGAGAACCGCTGGCCCAGGGTTGGCTCTCCCGCGGCATCCACTCCACTTCCGCTCAGGTTGAAGGTCACCGTGGTGAATCCCGCTCGCGCCGCCCGCTCGCCGAATGCGGGCCAGAAGCCCCAGTCCTTGAAGCCCTTGAAGCCATGCACGCCGATGATCGCCGGTCGCGCGCTGCGCTCACCGGCCGAGCGGACGTCGATGAACAGTTCGCCGAGACGGCCGGCGACGATGTGGCGAGCGAGACGAGGGGTGGCCATTGGGGGAAGTCTTGGGTCACGAGTCGCGAGTCACAAGTCGCGGTCGTGGCTCGCGACGTGAGCCTGGCGGTGTGCTCGAGGCTTGTTCCAATTCCGAAATACGATAATATTGTTCAGGTATGTGGTGATAACGATTCTCATCTAGTTTTCACCCCCTGATTAACCGCCAACGGGTCAACAACTTCCAATGAAAGCTGCAGCCCTCGCTGCCCTTGCTTCGCTCGCTCTTGCCGTACCACTCACCGCACAGGATCCCGCTGATTCGCTCCGCGCCTATCAGTTGGAGGACATCAACGTCACCGCCGAACGCCATCCCAGCCGTTCAAGCGACGCTGCCGCGGTGGTGCGCACCGTCACTCGCGCCGAACTCGAGCGGCGGGCGGCGCCGGACGTAACCACCGTGCTGCGGGACGTGCCCGGCATCCAGATGGATCCGGTGGTCGGGTCCGGCGCCGGAGTGGCGCTGCAGGGCCTCGGTTCGGACCGGGTGCTGATCCTGCTCGACGGGTCACCGCTGGCCGGCCGCATCGGAGGCGAGTTCGACCTGAGCCGGGTGAGTCCATCGCAGCTGGAGCGGATCGAGATCGTCGAGGGGCCGCAGAGCACCCTGTATGGTTCCTCCGCACTTGGGGGCGTGGTGAACCTGCTCAGCCGCAACGATTTCTCGCGCCGCGCCGAGCTGTCGAGCCAGGTGGGTTCGCACGGCCAGCTCGACGGGCGCGGCCGAATCAGTGGCCGGCTCGGAGGCGCGGGACTCTCATTTGACGCGGGCCGGCGCACTGCGGACCTGGCGCCCGGTGCCGGGGCCACGACCATCGGCGAAGTCGGCCGGTGGGACGGCATGGCACGGATGTCAGCGCCGCTGGCGGGCGGTACTCTGGATGCCCGGGTGATGGGCATCATCGACGAGCAGATGTATCGCTCCGGTTCCCAGCCCAATCCGCGCACCAGCTTCAACGACAACTGGCAGCTCGACGGACTGGTTGCCGCCACGCTCGACCCGGCAGGACGCACCGAGGTCCGGCTGCATGGGAGTCTGTACGATCATCGCTTCACCAGCTCCGGCACCGACTCCCGGGCGGATGGCGCCGCAGAGTGGGATCGCCAGCGGCTGCTTGATGCCGAGGTGATCCGCCGCGGCAATGTGGGAGGGCACCGCTGGCTCGCAGGCATCAAGGGTGAGCGCGAGTGGCTGGAGAGCGAGCGGATCGACGGCGGCTCGCGCTCGGCGTGGTCCGGCGCCGCATTCGCCAGTGGCGAGTGGGCACTGGGCACCAGGTTGCGGGCGTCCACCGGACTGCGGCTCACGTCGGGCGAGCGCTGGGGCACGGACCTGGCCCCCCGCGTCGGGCTGGTGGCCACGCTCCCTGCGGGTGGCTACTTCAAGGTCGCAGGCGCACGCGGGTTTCGCGCGCCGTCGTTCAAGGAGCAATACACCAACTTCACCAACAGCCAGGGCGGCTTCAGCTACACCGTGCTGGGCAATGAAAACCTGCAGCCCGAGCACTCGTGGAATGCGAGCGCTGAAGTGGGCCGAAGCGCGGGCGGCACACGGGTATATCTGCGCGGCTTCCATAACTGGCTCGACAATTTCATCGAAACCGAGCTGGTGGATCCCGCCACGAGCACGTTCCGCTACCAGAACGTGAGTTCGGCCCGGACCCGCGGTCTGGAAGGTGGCGCCACGGTCTCGAGGGGCATCGTAACGGCGCGCGCGTCGCACGCGTGGCTGTCCACCGAGGACGAATCCACCGGCGAGTCGCTGCTGGGCCAGGCCGCCCACACCAGCCGGGCCGCGGTCACCGTGCTGCCGGGCCCGGTGGACATCACCGGCGAAGTGATCTACACCGGCGCAGTGCCGCTACGCCGCACGGCCACCGGCACCGATGAGCAGGCAGACTACGCCCGGCTCAACCTGTCGGGCGGCATCAGCCTTCCGTCAGACCTTCGGTTCACCGTTGGCGCAGACAACCTGCTCGACACCCGGCCCGAAGGCGCCGCCACGTTCCTGGGGCGTCGTTTCTTCGCTGGCCTGACCTGGGGGTTTGGATGGTAATGCGCCTGATGATCCTGGCGATCCTTGCGGTGGCGCCTGCGGCGCTTCAGGCCCAGGGAGGGTTGCTGGTCGTTGCACACGGCGCCAACCAGGGCTGGAACGACCGCGTGCGCGAGACGGTCCAGAACGTGAACTGGGACGGACCGGTGGCAATCGCCTTCCTGATGGGCGCCGAGGCCGACTCGGTGGGATGGGACGACGGCGTAGCCCGGCTGGTGCGCGAGGGAGCGCGTGAGATCACCGTGGTCCCGCTCATGGTATCGAGCCACGGGTCGCACTACCGCCAGATCCGGTTCTACGCCGGCGAATTGCCATCGCTGCCAGCGGAACTTGCGGGTCACGATCATGGTGACCACTCGGCGCCGCCGGTGCCGATGCGGGTGACGCCCGCGCTGGACGATGCGCCGGAATTCGCGGCTGCACTGTCGGCTCGGTGGCGCGAAATGGGAACGGCCGACCAATCGCGGCCGTTGCTGCTGGTGGCGCACGGCCCCAACGATCCCACTGATGCCGTGGAGTGGCTGGCCGATATCGGATCGGTGAGTGAGGGACTGCGCGCTGCCACGGGCAAGGATCTCTTCGTGGGCCTGCTGCGAGATGACGCGCCGGCTCCGGTGCGGGCCAGAGCGGTGGCGGCAATGCGCGACAGCGTGCTGGCGATGTCGCAGCGGTCAGGTGACTCGGTGGTGGCGCTGCCGGTGATGATCTCGTCCGGTTCGATCACCCGGACCAAGATTCCCAACGACCTGGCAGGGCTGCCGATCCGCTATCACGCCGAACCGCTGGCGCCGTTGCCGGAGCTCTCGCGCTGGATCGAACGAGTAGGGCGCACAGCGGCTGCCGCCGAACGCGCTGACGCGCGCTGAATCAGGAAACGGCCGGCTCCAGCAGCTCCACCGTACCCGCGTCAGCATCCAGGCAGGCGCGCACGCCAATGGGCAGGGTCCACTGGTCGTCGAGATGGCCTATGGGAAACCCGAAGGCAACAGGAATGCGCAGCGGTTCGAGGTAGTGAGCCAGCACGCGGTCGAGCCCGGCGGCGCCATCGGCGCCCCGGGCCGGCATTTCAGTGAACCGTCCGACAATAACGCCTGCCAGACGTTCCAGCAGGCCGGCCAGCCGCAGGTGGGAGAACATCCGGTCGACCCGGTACGCATCCTCCCCCACGTCCTCCAGGAACAGCAGGGCACCGTCCAGCGACGGCAGATACGCCGTCCCGATCAGGCACTGCAGCAGCGAGAGGTTGCCGCCCACCAGCGGACCTTCGGCGCGACCGCCCGCGAGCGTCGCGACCCTTCCCTGTTCGGGGACCAATACTCCCTGCGGCATGTCAGGTCGACCCAGCGTCCCCGGTGCGGAGGCCGACGCGACTACCCGCTCGAGGTGGGTGCGCGAGAAGGGACGCAGCTCGCGCCGCGCCACCGGTGCGTGAAAGGTGACGCAGCCAGCCTGGCGGTAGAGCGCCAGCAGCAGGGCGGTGATATCGGAGTATCCGAGCACCGGACGCGGCTGGCGCGTGCTGCCATCGAAATCGACCCGGTCGAGGATCCGGGTGACGCCGTAGCCACCCCGGATGCACCAGACCGCGTGAATGGCGGGATCGGTCAGGGCCCAGTTGAGGTCAATCAGTCGCGCCTCGTCAGGCCCGGCGAACCACGCCTCGTGCATCGCGGTGTTGCGGCCGAGCACCGGCTCCCATCCGAGCGCGCGGCAGAGCTCCTGGGCGCGGCGGAGGTCGTCGTGTTCCAGCAGCGGGCCGGCGGGTGCAACCAGTGCAACCCGGCTTCCGGCAGCGATACGAGGTGGTCGAACGATCATCTTTGACCCCATGCAGCCACGGGAGTAGGTTTGACTTCCAACTTGTTAAGGAGCACGGCAGTGCGCGCTTCGCAGCCCGCGTTGCTCGCCGCTGGTCGTGTGATCGTCGAATCTCGCGATGCGATCGTAGCGGAGTGGACCGAACGCCTCGGTGACCGCTTGACCGCCGCACGCACGATACCGCGTTCCCTCGTCGAGCGGGAGTTCCGTCTGCTTCTCGACCTCATGGCCCATCAGGCGGGGCCATTGAGGCGGGAAGTCCGGCCCATCTGGCAACGAGCCTCCGAGCACTACGGACGCACCGCTTCCGCGCGCGGCCTGGCCGCGGGCGAGGTGGTCGAAGAGCTGCTCCATCTCCGTGACATCATGACCCGGTATCTCGCGCCGGTTGTCGCTGCCATGCGCGCCCGTCAGGGCATGGCGATCCTGCTCCGGCTCAACCGGGTGCTCGACTACGGCGTGGCCGCATCGGTGGTGGGCTACACTGATGCGCTGGTCGCCACGCTGATGGGCTCCAATGGCGTTCCCGGCGAAGACGGCAAGGGGGACGCAGAGGACGTGGAGCGCCAGCTGGGGCTGCTCGAGGCGGAGCTCGAGCAGCTCGTCGGCACGCGCTGACCCCGCTGCAGCTGGCGGCCGAGTGGTGGTGGGCGGCCTGGCTCGGCCCCTGGCTGCTCTACTTCAGGCTGTTTCCCAAGCGCCCTCGGCTCGATGCAATCGCCGCCCTGCTGCAAGGCGATCGCATCAGCGTCATCGTCCCCGCGCGCAACGAAGCCGCCCGCATTGCGGCCTGCGTCGCGTCATTGCTCCGCAGCAGGTACACCCCCTTCGAAGTCATCGTGGTGGACGACCGTTCCACCGACGATACCGCCGGCATCGTCAGTTCATTGTCATCGCGCGATGCTCGAATCCGCCTCGTCCCGGGCGAGGAGTTGCCGCCCGGCTGGTATGGCAAGCCGTGGGCCTGCCTGCAGGGGTTCCACGCAGCGACGGGCGAGACGCTGCTCTTCACCGATGCAGACACAGTGCACCAGCCAATGCTGGTACCCCACGCGGTTGCGGCGCTCGCGACCACCGGCGCCGGAATCGTCACGATCTCGCCGCATCTCAGTTGCGTGACGTTCTGGGAACGCGTAGTGATGCCGCAGGTCTGGCTGCTGCTGGGAACCCGCTACCATCCTGCTGCGGTCAATCGCGCCACCCGAGCGCGCGACGTGATCGCCAATGGTCAGTTCATCATGACGTCGCGCGAGGACTACCTGAAGGCCGGCACCCACGAGGCGGTGCGGAGCGAAGTCGCGGAGGACCTGGCGCTGGCCCAGCGCTACGCCGATGCGGGGCTGCGGATCTGGTTTGCGTTCGCCGAGAACCTGATGGAAACCCGGATGTATACCGGGCTGGCGCACCTGATCGAGGGGTGGTCCAAGAATCTGTACCTGGGCGGTCGGCGCTCCTTTCCCGGCGAGCCGGTGCTGCAGGCACTGGTGCCGGTGGCGCTCTCGCTGGCGATGGGTTTCTGGCTGGTGCCGCCGCTGATGCTCATCGCGAGCCTGGTCTTGCCCTCCCTGTTTCTGCCCGCGCTGACGGCGACATGTATCTCGGTGCTGTTCTGGGCCGGAGTCTCGCTCTCGATGCGGAACCCGCCGTGGTACGCGCTGGCGTACCCTGCCGGCGCCGCCGTGGCGCTGTGGATCGTGTTGCGATCCACCTGGCGCGGAGCTGGCCGGGTCGAGTGGAAAGGGCGGACCTACAACAGCTAGTGGGAAGTGGGAAGTGGGAAGTGGGAAGTGGGAATTGGGAGGAAATGCGCTGAAACGCCACCCACCGCGCTGAAGCGGTTACCGCACAACAGCCGGCGCATCGCACTGTGGGGCGACCATGTCGTCGCCCCGTCCGCTGGTACTCGCCGCAGTTCTCCGTTCCATCGAACGGCTGCCCGATCTCCCGCATCTTGCTGCGTGGCTCGGCGCCCAGCCGCTGTGGCAGCCGATCACGCCGCCACCACGCGGTTGTAATGCCGCGGCACTGATCGGACGGCTGGGCGACATACTCTGGATCGGTGTAGAAAGCGTTTCCCGGCCCGAGCGCGCCGCCTTGCGCGAGTCGCGACGGCTCGCTGCTGACGGTCACCAGGCAGCAGTCATCGGGCTGTCGCATGATGCACCGCCCGCCGGCGTGCGCCTCGCACTGGCTGTCACCGGCGGCATCAGTCCACTCACCCTCGCGGTGCACGACGCCGACCGGGTCGCGCAGGCGGCACTCGAGCGGCTGCGGCTCGCAGCCAGTGAGCCTGCGTCCACCTGGCTGGCGCGCGCTGCCGACGCGCTGGCAGGACAGGGCGCCGGCGCTGCGTTCTTTCGCTGTTTTCGTGACTCATTGACGCGATTCGAGCAGCAGATCGTCACCAGCGCCCGCGGAGAGCAGCGGCGCACGCTGGCACTGGTGCAACTCACCCGCCTGCTCTTCCTCTACTTCATCCAGAGCAAGGGTTGGCTGGATCACCGGCCGGCCTACCTGCGTGAGGAGCTGGACCGGGCGCTCAATGCCGGCCGGGGGCTGCAGCGCTGGATGTTTGCGCCCCTGTTCTTTGGCGCGCTGGCGTGTCCCGCCCCCAAGCGCACCGGCAGGGGTCGCACGCTCGGCAACCTGCCCTTCCTCAATGGCGGGCTCTTTACCCGCCACCCGCTCGAGCGCACTGCCGGATGCGGCGTGCCCGACCTCGCCTGGCGCGAAGCGATGGACCAGCTATTCGAGCGATTCCATTTCACCGTGGCCGAGGACGACGGCGGCGGTCACTCCGTTGCGCCTGACATGCTGGGCCATGTGTTCGAACGGGTGATGGCTGCCGATCGCCGCAAGGAAGCCGGTGCGTTCTACACGCCCGCGACACTGGTACGCCAGACGCTGGATGAAGGCCTGACTTCGGCGGTGGCGCAGCGGCTCGGCATCGCCTGGAGCGATGCGTCCCAGCGGCTCCGTGCTGGCGACTTCTCGGTGCGGGCGTCGCTGCGTGGGCTTCGCATACTCGATCCCGCGTGCGGATCGGGCGCATTCCTGCTGGGAGCGCTGGAACGGCTCACCGAACTGCGTGGGGGGCCCGGCGAGCAGGCACACCAGCTGCGGCGCGAAATTCTCGCCGGCCAGATTTTCGGCGTGGATCTCGATCCCATGGCCATCAGGCTCACGGAGCTTCGACTCTGGCTGGCAGTAGCGGCAGGCGACCAACCGACAACGCCTGAAAAGGTGGAGCCGCTTCCCAATCTCGATGCCAGTGTGCGACAGGGGGACGCGCTGCGCGAGCCGGCGGAACTCATCGCCGTGAATGCGGGAGCAGGCCGGGAGCTGCGAACGCTGAGGCAGCGGTACGTCCGAGCCACCGGAATTACCAAGCAGGCCCTGGTGCGGCAACTGCGACGTGGCGAGCTGCTCGCAGCGGCACGCGCGCTCGAGAGCGCAATCGGGCGCCTGGAACAGCGAATCCGCGAGTTGCTGCACATTGCGCGGGCACCCAATCTCTTCGGCCAGCCGGCGCGCCTCGACCGCCAGCAGCGCGACCTGCTGGCGATTCTCCGCCGCGAGCTGCGGGAGCTGCGCCGGGCGCGGCGCGAGTTGAAGCGCGAGGGGCGGCTGCCATGGTTCAGCGCCGCCGCGCAGTTTGCCGATGTCATGTCGGCCGGGGGCTTCGACCTGATCGCAGGCAACCCGCCATGGGTGCGGGCCGAAGCCCTGGCACCGGGAGAGCGCGAACGCTTGTCGCGGCGGTTCCGCTGGTGGCGCACCGCTGGCGGCAGAGGCTACCGGCATCAGCCGGACCTCGCTGTGGCGTTCACCGAGCGGGCGCTCGAGCTGGTGGCACCCGGAGGAACCATCGCGCTTCTGGTGCCCGAGAAGCTCGCCACCGCGGGCTACGGGTCAGTGATGCGGGGTGGACTCACATCGGGCTGCACGCTGCGGACGGTCGCGGCAATCTCACCGGAAGGCGCGGCTGAATTTGGTGCCACGGTCTATCCGATGATGCTGGTGGCTTCGAAGCAGGTCGCCCAGCCCGACGCTCACGTGCGCCTGGGGCTTGGCGCCGATGCTGCCGCCGTGCCGCAGCGGTCGCTGGGCGCGGGCCCGTGGATACTCGGCCGAAGCGGCATGGGTCAGCTGGCGGCGAGCCTGGCTGCAACGCATCCCCGCCTGGGCGACTCGCTCCGACCATGCCTGGGCGTGAAGACCGGCGCCGACAGGGTCTTTCTCGATCCCGGCGACGTCGAGGCCGAATTGCTCCGGCCGGCAGTGCGTGGGCGCGATGTCCGCCCGTTCCGGGCGTCGAGCCGGCACACGCTGCTGTGGACTCACGATGCTTTCGGTGAACCGCTGGCCGCGCTTCCCCCTCGGGCCCATCGTTGGATTGCGCAGCACGCCGGCCAACTGATGGCGCGCAGCGACGCACGATCCGGCGCTCCATGGACGCTGTTCCGGGTGCGCGGCGCGCTCTCACGTTGGCGTGTCATCTGGGCCGACGTCTCCCGGCGGCTTCATGCCGCTGCGCTCGTGGGCGACTCAGCCAGGCACATCCCACTCAACACTTGTTACCTGGTTTCGATGTCCAGTGCAGCCGAGGCGAATGCGCTGACCGCCTGGCTCAATGCGCCGATCATCCGGGCTCTGGCAGCAGCGGCGGCGACGCCAGCCTCGGGAGGATATTGCCGCCACACCGCCAGCGTCGTGGAGCAACTCCCGCTGCCGGCGAGTGTCCTCGAGAGTGCAGCACTGCAAGCGCTGGCGGAGGCGGCGTCCGAGTCGGGCGAGGATGCTGAGGCACTCGACACGATTGCTGCCGAGGTGCTGGGGTTGGATCGCCGTGAGTGTCGCCGGCTGGCATCGCTGGGGTGAGCCGGTGCCCCGGCTCGTCGCCGAGGCTCTCGCCGAGGTAGCGGCGCTCCCGGAACGTGTTACCGGGAGGACGTCCGCCTCGGCGCAAGACGTAGTCGGCGCGATGGCAGCGGCCGCACGTCCGCCCGAGTCAGCCATTGAGCTTCCTTCCTGGCTCCTGCCCGATCAGATCCGCTGCTGCCGCCGAGCGCTGGCGGCGATGGACCAGTACGGCGGTGCGCTGGTGGCGGAGCCCCCGGGAACGGGGAAGACATTCATCGCGCTGGCGGCCGCCCAGGCACGGTTCGGCGGGCGCGCAACCTGTCTGGTGCCGGCCGCGGTCGCCACCCAGTGGGAGCGAACCGCCTCGCGTCTCGGCGCTCACGCACGGGTCGCCACTCACGAGGCCGCCAGTCGCGGTTCCCTCCCTCCGCCGGACGGACTCATCGTCATCGACGAAAGTCATCGATTCCGCAACCAGACCACCCGACGCTACGACCACGTCGCGCGCTGGTTGCCCGGGCGTACCGCACTGCTGCTCACGGCCACGCCGGCGGTCAATCGGCTGGCCGACATCGTGCGCCAGTTGCAGCTGGTGCTGTCGGACGACGCCCTGGCGCCATGGGGCGTGCCTTCGCTCGCGCAATTGGCGAGGGTAGAGTCGCTCCCGGAGGCGATCTGCCGGGTGGTGATGCGCTCTCCCGGGCACCAGTCTCTCCCTCGCCGCAATGAACGGCAGGAGCGGCCGTCAGCAGCTCGCTCGATGCTTCCCCTGCTTCGCGGCATCGACATGCTCGCGCTTGACGCTGAGCCGCCGGTGGCAGGACTGGTGCGTGGCGTGCTGATCCGTGCGGCGGCGTCCAGCCCCGCAGCGCTGCTGGCGGCCCTGATCCGCTACCGCGCGCTGCTCGAATCAGCACGCGACGCCGGCGAAGCAGGACGAAGCCTGTCGCGCCTGGCGCTCCGGCGATGGGCCGGGGCTGACGGGCAGCTGGTGATGTGGCCGCTGATTCCGGACGAGGGCGAAATGGTGCGATTACCGCTCGACGACCTGCGCCAGCTCGATCGCCTCGTCGAGGCGACTCGTCGCGCCGGCACGCTCCGTGACCCCCGGGCCGAGCGCCTGGGCGTACTGCTTGGGGACGGCCGCAGGACGCTGGTGTTCACCACGGCCCGCGCGACGGTGCATTACGTAGCCCGGCGACTGGGACGGCATCGGGTAGCGTGGTGTACCGGTGAAGACGCTGGTATCGGAATGGAGCGCTGCGACCGCGACACCGTTCTCAGCCTTTTCCGGCCGGGCCCGATACATGAGCGCGCACCCAGGGTGCTGGTCACCAGCGACGTGTCCGCGGAAGGCATCGATCTGCATGGCGCCGAACGGGTCGTGCACTACGACCTGCCCTGGACACCGGCCAGACTGGAGCAGCGCGAAGGCCGGGCCATCAGGCATGGCTCAGCGCACGAGGTGGCGGAAGTGGTGCGCTTCCTTCCGCCCCCGGTCGTGGAGCGGCGACTGGGCCAGTAACGGATACTCCACTGCAAGGCGGCGTTGCCGGCCCGGGCTCAGTTGCTCAACCAGGAGCTCCTGGCCTGGCCCGAGCTATTGGAGGAGCTCGCAGAGCCGCCCGCTCGGGGGCCGCTCCTCGCGGTCGTGCGAGACGGAGGCTCGCGCGGCGTGCTCGCGGCGTTGCAGCTCGTTGGACATGACGGCACCAGCTCGCATTCGGCCGGTGCTCGTCTGGTCTGGCTTCCAGCCATCGGTGCGCTTCGAGAGGACGTGCAGGCGCTTGCATCCGCGTTGCGACGGGCCCGCCGCCATGCCGGCATGCGGATTTCGGCGGACGGCGAGCTGCGCCGAAGCGAGCAATCGCTGCTCGCGCGCGGGCTGGCCAGGGCCAGCGTTGATTCGCTTGGCGCTGAGCTCAGCGCCGACCGCCGGGCCTCGCGGGCGCTTATCCGCAGGCTGGGGTTGCTGGCGGGAGAGGCGGCGCGCAGGCGCGACATCGCCGACTTCGAGCGCTGGTCCCGTGCCTCCCAGTGGCTCGCCCGTAATCGAACCACCGGCACCGAGCGGCTGGCGGCGCAGCTGGCCGCCGCATCCACGGTCGATCTCCGGCAGCTGGCGTCGGCATTGCCTCCGCCGCCCCTACTGGTTACGTGGGAACTCCGGGCGACACACGTCATCGCCTTCCGTTCGGCAACCGACTCGCTACGTTGAGCGCATGACGCGCCTCACTACCGTGCTGTTCGACCTCGACGGCACCCTGATCGACTCGATCCGCCTCATCCTCGACAGCTATCACCATACCCTGGCGTCCCACGGCATCGCGGCCCGGAGCGACGACGAGTGGCTGGCGGGGATCGGCACCCCGCTTCAGGTGCAGTTCGCCGAATGGGCCGAGTCGCCCGGCATCGAAGCGATGATCGCCACCTACCGGGACTACAACCTGGCCCATCACGACACCCGGGTCCTGCCCTATCCCGGCATCGTGGAGATGGTCCGTACCGTACGGCAGGCAGGCTTGCTCACCGGCCTGGTCACCAGCAAGAACCGGTCGGGGGCATTGCGAGGGCTCCGGCTGTGCGGCCTGGACGAGGCCATGGACGTGCTGGTCGGCGCGGACGATGTGGAACATCCCAAACCGCATCCCGAGCCGGTCCTCAAGGCGCTGAGTGCACTGGGCCAGCCGGCGGAATCGGCGATGTACATCGGCGACAGCATCCATGACATGCAGGCTGGCCGAGCCGCGGGTGTTCTCACCGCGGCTGTCCTCTGGGGACCTTTCGGGCGCGAACATCTCGAAGGCAGCCGGCCCGACTTCTGGCTGGACCGTCCCGATCAACTGCAGGCAGTCGTCAGCAAACTCAGCGCCGGGCTTCCTGCGCAGTAGCCTCGTGGCCAGTCTTGCCCCATGCCGCTCGCGCGGTATTTTCCGGCGCCTCCCTTCGTTACTCTGGATGTGACAATGCGCCTCCTGCCGCGCGATGAGAAGTTCTTTGAGCTCTTCAATGCCGTCGCCCAACTCAACGTCGATGCCGCCAAGTTGTTGCAGGACTTGGTGGTAGCGCCCGTGGACCATCGCCGGCCAATCGTGGATGCGATCAAGCGACTGGAGCACGAGGCCGACGAGATGACCCACGAGGTGGTGAACCGGCTCGACCGGACGTTCATCACCCCGCTCGACCGGGAGGACATCCACATGCTGGCGTCCCGGCTCGACGATGTGATGGACCTGATGGACGGCACCGCCCGCCGGGTGCAGATGTTCCATGCCGGCGAGTCGCCCCCCGGCGCGGTGCGGATGGCCGACGTCATCCACCGCACCTGCCAGCAGCTGCTGCTGGGCGTGCTGCACCTGGAGAACCCCAAGAACGGATCGGTGCTGGAGGCCTGCAAGCAGGTCAAGCTGCTGGAAGAGGAGGGCGACTCGATCTACCACGAGTGGGTGGGACGGCTGTTCGAGGGCTCGCCCAACGCACTCGAAGTGATCAAGTGGAAGGGTATCTACGACAACCTCGAGCGCACGCTGGACCAGGCCGAGGACGTCGCAAACGTGCTGGAGTCCGTCTTCATCAAGCACGTCTGAGCATGGATCCAGCTACATACGTCATCGTCATCGTCGTGGTGGCGCTGCTGTTCGACTTCATCAACGGCTTTCACGACAGCGCCAATTCCATCGCCACCGTGGTATCCACCCGGGTGCTTTCACCCGGGGTCGCGGTATTCTGGGCGGCGTTTTTCAACTTCGCGGCGGCGTTCATCGTTGGCACCGCGGTGGCGAAGACCGTCAGCAAGGGCCTTATCGACCCTGCCATCGTCTCGGCGGATGTGGTCCTCGCCGGGTTGCTCGGCGCGATCATCTGGGACCTCGTTACCTGGTGGCTTGGACTTCCCACCTCCAGCTCGCACGCATTGCTGGGCGGCTATGGCGGCGCCGCCATCGCCAGCGCCGGGTTCGATGCGCTGATCCTCAGCGGGTGGATCAAGCCGGTCGTGTTCATCGTGTTCTCGCCCTTGCTCGGCTTCATTCTCGCCTTGTCGCTCACGGTGGGCCTCAGCTGGCTGCTCCGGTATGCGCGGCCGGGGCCGGTGGACAAGGCATTCCGAAAGCTCCAGCTGCTGTCGGCCGGGCTCTACTCTCTCAGTCACGGCGCCAACGACGCCCAGAAGACCATGGGCATCATCGTCGGACTGCTGGTCGCGTCGCAGGGACTCTTCGCCCAGAGCGAAGGCTGGACCCGATTTCTCTACACGCCGACGGCCGACCGCATCCCACTCTGGGTGGAATTCGCGGCCTACAGCGCGATCGCGCTGGGCACGGCCCTTGGCGGATGGCGGATCGTGAAGACGATGGGGAGCAAGATCACACGACTGCGGCCCTTCGGCGGGTTTTGCGCCGAAACCGCGGGCGGCATTTCCGTCATGCTCGCATCGGCGTTTGGCGTGCCGGTGAGCACGACGCACACCATTACCGGCGCGATCGTGGGTGTGGGCTCGGCTCGGCGGGCTTCGTCGGTGCGCTGGAATATTGCGACGAGGATCGTGTGGGCGTGGGTCCTGACGATGCCGCTGGCTGCCGTCATTGCGGCTTTCTGCTATCTGATTCTGGCTACCTGACCACCAGTTTCAGGCGGCACGCAACGCATCGAAGGACTTTGCGACATTCCGATACTGGGCCAGGAGAGTCTCGTCCACAGCGTCCCAGCGGCGCGCGGCCGCGGTGGCCAGCGCGCCGCTGGTGAGCTGGCGCCGCAGCAGCGGATCGGACAGGACCCGGTCCAGCCCCTCGATCAACCCCGGCACAGAGTTGGGTGCCACCAGCAGCGCGTTGTTCCCGTCCTCGGCAAACTCCAGCACCCCACCAGCGGCGGCGGCCACCGCCGGCAATCCCGAAGCCATCGCTTCCAGCAGCACGTTGCCGAAGGTCTCGGTCACACTGGGGAAAGCAAACGCGTCGGCGGAGGCATAAGCCCGGGAGAGCGCGGCCCCCGACAGCACGCCAGTCAGGTGCACTCCCGGCTCGCTCCGGCGGCGCAGCTCGGCCTCCAGCGGCCCTTCGCCCACCAGCAGCAGCCGTGCGTCCGGGTGCCGGGGAAGGATCTCGCGCCAGGCATCAATCAGCAGGTCGAGATTCTTCTCCCGTGCCAGCCGTCCGACGTAGGCAATCACCTGTGTTTCGGGTCCGGCTCCGATTGATGCACGGAAGGCGTCGTCCCGAAAGGCGGGGTCGAAGCGACGCCCGTCCACTCCACGGGTCCAGACGTCGGTGTGCGTCACGCCCCGCGCATTGAGGTGCTTCTCATAAATCCGGGTCGGTGTCAGCACCTGTTCGGCCTGGTTGTAGAACCAGCGGAGGTACCTCCATCCCGGCTTGAGGGCCCAGCCGCAATGATATCGTGCGGCGTAACTCTCGTAATCGGTGTGGGCCGAAGCCACCACCGGAACGGACAATTCGCGCGCGACGCGAATGCCGGCATAGCCGAGCGCAAACTCGGTGGCGACATGTACCAGGTCAGGACGGAACGCGGCCACGTCCTCCACCAGCGCCCGGTGACGGGGAAAGGCCCACTGCACGTCCGGATAAAGGAAGAGGGGTGCGCTCCTGGAGCGGTGCACCTCCGGACGGTCGCCCTGCGGCGGCAGCGGATAGGTGGCAGTGTACACCCGCACGGCGTGACCACGGGCCATCAGGCTGTCGGACAGACGGGTGAGCGTGATGCCCACCCCGCTGACCATCGGCCAGTAGACCTCGGAGAATATCGCGATCCGCATTTGCGAAGCATCCATTACCAGTGTCACGCCCTCACGACGTCCGGGATACGGTAAGTTACCGTGATGCACGGACTGCCCGCGACCCGCACCCCCCGCCTGCCATGAAACTCGAACTCAGCGGGGCCGAGACCATGGCCACCGACCGGGACACCGTGTGGTCCTGCCTCACGGACCCCGCTTTCGTGGGCCAGTCGGCCCCGGGCAGCGGCGAGGTCACCGTCCTGGGGCCTGGTCATTTCCGGCTGAGCATCGGCGTTGGTATCGCAATCTTCAAGGTCACGTTCGACATGGACGTGCAGATGCACGACCTGATTCCGCAGGAGAGCGCCCGCCTCACTGCTACGGGCGGGGCGCACGGCACCCGCGCGTCGGTGTCGTCGTCGGTGCAACTGGCGGATGCCGGACCGAGACTTCAGCAGCTCAACTGGGAGGCGATTGGCGAAGTGAGCGGAACTCTCGCAGATCTGGGCGCCCCCATCGTCGAAGCCGTCATTCGGGCGATGAGTCGCGATTTCTGGCAGGATTTTGCGCGCAGGGTCGAGGGACACACCTGAGGCCGGCGTGCAATGACGACCAGCGCGTCACGAATCGCAGACGACGCTGCCCGACCTGGCTGGCGTAGTCCGCTCCCGATCAGTAGCAGGCCGCGTCCCTACTCGCCCGACCCAGACGACGCAGCTCGAGCCAGTCCACCCCTCGAGCGTCGAACGGCCGGTCCACCCGCTGTCGCTGGCGGACTCGATTCGCACCGTCACTCCCGGCCGCGGAATCAGACGCAGCGTCAGGTAGGAGAGGTTGCTGGCGTAGCGGGCGTTGTTGGCGAAGTGTTGTTCCTGGGCCGTGGCGAGGTTCTCGAGGTCCAGCCGGGGAGCAGTTGACCGCGGCGGCGCAGGCGGTGTCGCTGGAACACTTTGCTCTGGCGCCGGTTTGATCGGACCATCGGCCACGTCGGCCGCGCTGGGATAGTCGCGGGAGGCCGGCTCTTCTGTCCGCCGAGCTGACCGGCGCTCCTGCGGCGCTGGAGCCGGGGCACTGTCGGCGACCTGCATCGCCGACGAAGGTGGCGCTGGCTGACGTCCCAGGCCTTCGCAGGCGGTCAGCAGCAGGCCACCGGCCGCGAGCGCGACGATGCAGCGGCAGCCCCGGATGCCGGGGACGTAGAAGGAGGGGGGGAACTCCATGGTATGATCGTACGCCCGGATCGAACGTGGCGCCAGATACGTGTCCACCATGCCCGGAGGAAAATCGAATGCGGCTGATCCACGGCTCCGCGCTGCTCATGCTATCGCTGGCCGCGTGCGCGCCTGCCTTGCAGCCTGCTCCGCCGGATTACGACGTCATCATCCGGAACGGTACCATCTACGACGGGAGCGGTGGCGCCGGCATCCCGGCCGACGTCGGCATCAAGGGCGACACGATTGCCCGGATCGGCGATCTCGGCGGTGCGAGCGCTGCACGCGAAGTGGACGCCAGGGGCATGGCCGTGACCCCCGGGTTCATCAACATGCTGAGCTGGGCCAATGTCGCCCTGCTGCACGACGGCCGTTCCCAGGGTGACATCCGACAGGGCGTCACGCTCGAGGTGTTCGGCGAGGGCACCTCGATGGGGCCGCTCAGCGACTCCATGCGCGCCCGGTCGCTGGCCAATCAAGGAAGGATCAGGTACGACATTCCCTGGCGCACCTTGGGTGGCTACCTCCAGCACCTGGAGGACAGGGGCGTATCGACCAACGTCGCGTCGTTTGTGGGCGCCACCACGCTTCGTATCCACGAAGTGGGATACGATGACCGGCCGGCCACCGCGGACGAACTGACCCGGATGCAGGAGCTGGTGCGGGAAGCGATGCGCGAGGGAGCGCTGGGCGTCGGGTCGTCGCTCATCTACGCCCCTGCCAACTTCGCACCTACCGAGGAACTGGTGGCACTGGCCAGCACGGCCGGCGAATACGGTGGGATGTACATCTCCCATGTGCGTTCCGAAGGCGCAGGACTGCTGCCCGCGCTGGACGAGCTGATTCACATCGCCGATGCGGCAGGGGTACGCGCGGAGATCTATCACCTCAAGGCGTCGGGACGCGCCAACTGGCCCCGGCTGGACAGCGCCATTGCCAAGGTCGATTCCGCCCGGGCCGCTGGTCTCGCCATAACAGCGGACATGTACACCTACCCTGCCAGCTCCACCGGACTCGACGCCACCATGCCGACCTGGGTGCAGGAGGGAGGGCATGACGCCTGGGTCGCGCGCCTCAAGGATCCGGAAGTTCGCGCGCGGCTCGGTGCCGAAATGCGGGGCGATGGTTCCACCTATGACAACGCGTTTGCCAATTCGGGTGGCCCCGACGGCATCCTGCTGGTGTCGTTTCGGCAGGATTCGCTGCGCTACCTGGCGGGCAAGACGCTGGGTGAGGTGTCGCGGATGCGGGGGACTCCGCCCGAAGAGACAGCCATGGACCTCGTCATACAGGACGACAGCGACGTCGGTTGCGTCTTCTTCACCATGTCGGAAGACAACGTGCGCAAGAAGATCGCGCTGCCGTGGTTGAGCTTCGGCTCCGATGGAGGCTCGTACTCGGCCGAGGGCGTGTTTCTGCTCTCGGGCACCCATCCCCGGGCGTACGGCAACTTCGCCCGGTTGCTAGGCCGCTACGTCAGGCACGAGCAGGTCATTTCAATGGGCGAGGCCGTGCGCAAGCTCTCGGCGCTGCCAGCGAGCAATCTCCGCATCGAGCGCCGGGGTCAGCTCAAGCCGGGCTTCTTTGCTGACGTGGTGGTGTTCGACCCGGCCACCATTATTGACCACGCCACCTTCGAGCAGCCGCACCAGTACAGCACTGGGGTGCGCGACGTCTTCGTGAACGGCGTGCAGGTCCTGCAGGACGGTGAGCATACCGGCGCAATGCCGGGGAGGTTCGTGAAGGGGCCGGGGGCGCAGTAAGTGGGAAGTGGGGAGTGGGAAGTGGGAAGTGGAAGCGACTGATCAGGCGGGGCGTGTGAGTTCCTGAACCTGACGCACGAACCGGCGCTGCTGGGCGCGGCCACCGGTGGCGACGAAGATGGTGTCATCGCCAGCCAGGGTGCCAACTACCTCGGGCCACGCGAGCCGGTCCAGCGCCACACCCACCCGGTTCGCCTCCCCAGGCGGTGTGTGCAGCACCACCATCGCGTCGCCTGCGGTATCCACAGTGAGCACGCCCTCGGCGATGCGACGCTCGTCGGGGTCCTCCGAATTGCGCGCCGGCGCCTCGGGACGGCGATAGGCCCCGCCCGCCTTCACCAGGCCGAGGGCGGAGATGTCTCGGCTCACGCTGGACTGGGTCACGTCCCACCCCTCGGCAGCGAGCGCCTCCGCCAGTTCCTCCTGGGTGCGTACCGACCTGGTCTCTATCAGCTCCAGAATCTTGAGGTGCCGCTTGCGACGATCGGCCGTCATGCCGGTATCCTCCTTCCGGTCAGTCGAGCCATTGCGCGCTCGAACCGCTGTCGCTCGGCGCGGCTCCACCTGCGCGCGGCACGAGCCCGGATGGCGGCTTCGCGGAGCCCCGGATTGCCCACACCACCGGTGCTGCTGCGCCGCCGGATGACGTCCTGCACGCTCGGCGCAGCATGCACCTTGCCGGCCGACAGCTCATCAGCCACATCGCGGTAGGCCCGACGGAAGGGCTCACCCAGTTCTACCCGGCGCATCACCTCGTCGGTCGCCAGCGCTCCTCCCTCCAGCGCGGCACCGCAACGCTCGCGATCCGCTCCCAGCGCGCTGATTACCCGCGGCAGCATCGTCAGCATCTCGCCGGTGCGGTCCAGTCCGCGGAACAGCGGCTCCTTGAGGAGCTGGAAGTCGCGGTGGTACCCGCTACCCAACCGTGCCTTCAGTGCCATGACCGCAGCCAGGTCGCCTTCCACCGCAGCTGCACGCGCCCGCGTCAGCTCGAACAGATCAGGATTGTGCTTGTGCGGCATGATGCTGCTGCCAGTCGTGAACTCCGCCGGCAAGACGAAGTATCCGAACTCCTCTGCGCTGTACAGAATGACATCGGTGGAAAGCCTGGACAGCTCGTGGCCAGCCTGGGTGCACCAGAAGAGTACGGCAGCCTCGAGCTTGCCCCGGCCGTTCTGCACCGAAGCGAGGTTGCGGTCCAGCCCGCCGAAGCCCAGCGCGCGGGCAACGCGCTCGCGCGGCAACGGAAGCGGTACTCCATAGCCGGCAGCGCTGCCCAGCGGTGAGCGGTCCACCCGCTCCCAAAGCGTCGGCAATTCCTCGATCGTGTCCAGCAGCCCCTCGGCCAGCGCGCCGGCCCAGAGTGCCACGGAAGACGGCATGGCGCGCCGCTGGTGGGTGTAGCCGGGCAAAAGCACGCGCTGGTGCGTACGACCGAACTGCAGCAGCGCCTCCGCGACATCGAGGGCGCCGTCGTGGAGTTCCAGCAGCCGGTCCTTCAGCATGAGTCGCAGGTCCACAGCTACCTGATCGTTGCGCGAGCGACCGGTGTGGAGCCGCTCACCAGCACCACGGTCGCGACGGGTGAGCCATGCCTCCACCGCGCTGTGGGCATCTTCCTGCATTGCCCCAATACCAAGCTTCCCCGATTCGACCGCACGCAGTGCAGCCCTGAGTCCGGCGCGGAGCCGGACGTGCTCCCTGCCGGAGATGAGCCGTGCGGCGAGCAGTCCTTCGATGTGGCCGAGGCTGCCGAGCACGTCCCACTTGAGCAGTCGCGTATCCCAGTGCGGATCATCACCGATGCTGTAGGCCAGCATCGCCGCATCAGGACTGGCATTGGGCTGCCAGAGGGTCCGCGGGCTCACGAGAGATAATCCTTCGCCACGCGGGCGTAGTACCCTCGCGCCGCACTCACCTCATGCAGATCCACATGCTCGTCAGGAGTATGCGAGCGCCGACTGGTGCCAGGACCGCACTTCACCACGTCCGTGTCCCGCAGGAAGACCCAGTCCGAGCAGGTAGGGCTGCCATACAGCTCGGCCTGCGGCCGAAGCCGCCCAAGCACTTCGAGCAGCCGCGAGGGCCCCGGCGTCTCACATGGGACCAGCCGGTCTGATGTCACGACTACCTCGGACTTGAGCCGTTCGCGCAGCCGGGTCGCGATGGCTTCATGGGGCCACGCCGGTGTGCTGCGGATGTCGAGCACCGCCCGGGCCGAGGGTGGCGTCACGTTTCGGCTGACGCCGCCCTCGAGCATGGTCGCGGTGACGGTGGGAGCGCCCAGCAGGCCGTGAGGCCGGTCGGGGAAGAGACCCCCGAGCGCCACGAGGTCCTCGGCCAGTGTGGTGACGGCATTGACGAACTCGCCATCCGCCACCGCATAGCCGGCATGGCGCTGGTCGCCGTACGCGACGAGATCAACCATCATCAGCCCGCGCTGGGCAATTGCGAGGTCGAGATTGGTCGGCTCGCCTACGACGGCTGCATCCACCTTGCCGGTGCGGGCGAGCGCCTCCGGCATGGACGTGTGCCGGGTCTCCTCGCCGTAGCCGAGAATCACGACAAGTTCGCCATGAAGCGCCGACGGATCGGCGGCGACATCGCGAGCGGCGTACAGCATCGCAGCCACCGAAGCTTTTGCGTCTCCCGAACCTCTGCCATAGAGCTTTCCGGTTTCGATGGTGGCCTCGAAGGGCTCGCGCAGCCAGCCGTCGCCTGCGGGCACGGTGTCGAGATGCGACACGAATGCCAGGCGACTGCCGGGCGCGGCACCACGGACGGTCACCCGCACTCCCGCGTCATCGCGAACGACCTCGAGACCCCACTCGCGCACGCGACGCTCGACGAGGATGCCCACGGCCTCCTCGTCGCCGCTCACCGACGGCGTACCTACCAGCTCCCGCAGAAGCTCAATCTCGTCCGGCCAGGTCAACGCCAAGGTAGGTCGCTTTCTCCTTTCGGCCGACGATCATGGTGCCACAGCCGGCACCGGTGAACACCTCCAGCAGCAGCGCGTCCGGCTGGCTGCCGTCGATGATGTGGGTGCGCTCGACCCCGTTGGTTGCGGCCCGGATGCACGCCTCTACCTTGGGCCGCATGCCGCCGGCCAGCGCGCCGCTCTGCATCAGCTCGGTCAGGTCGTCGGGATCGGCAAACGTCACCAGGGTCGAAGGATCGCTCCGGTCACGCAGCACCCCTGGGACGCCAGTGAGAAAAATCAGCTTCTGCGCGTGGAGGGCCGTGGCGATGGTCTCGGCCACGGTGTCGGCGTTCACATTATAGACGTTGCCGTCGTCGTCGCCCGCAAGGCTCGCGATTACGGGCACGAAGCGCGCGTCGAGCAGGCTGGAGATGACGCGCGGGTCGGTCCGGTCGATATCGCCCACGTGGCCGAAATCCACCACCTCTTCCCTGCCGCTGTCGTCCATCACCGGCACCGGCGGGCGCCTGTGCGCGGTGAGCAGGTCGGCGTCGACTCCGCTCAAGCCAACGGCCTGCACCCGGTGCTCCCGGAGTGCCGACAGCAGGTCGGTGGTGAGCAGGCCCGAGTAGACCATCTTGGCCACTTCCAGCGCGTCATCATCGGTGATCCGCCTGCCGGCAACCAGGCGCGGCTCGCGGCCCAGTCGGCGCGACATGGCCGAGGCCTGCGGCCCGCCGCCATGGACCACTACCAGGCGAATGCCCAGCGAGTGAAGCAGGGCCAGCTGCGCTGCGACCTGGTCCAGCACGGCTTCGTCCTGGAGGACGTCTCCGCCGAGCTTGACCACGAACACCTGATCACGATAGTGCCGGACGTACCGCAGCGCGCCCTTGAGGCCGGCGATGCCGCGGCTGGGATCCAGACTCATCCGTTCGGTCTCCTGTCGACTTTCCATTACGGCCGTCCGAGCAGTTCCAGCAGCACCGCCCGCTGCACATGCAGCCGGTTCTCTGCCTCGTTCACGACTACACTGTTGGGCCCGTCCAGCACCGCATCATCGATCTCGACGTTGCGGCGCACCGGCAGGCAGTGCAGCACAATGCCCTTGCCGTCCCTCGTCGCGCGCAGCCGGTCACTGGTCAGGCGCCACTCGCGATGCGGCTTCCGCAACGCCGCTCCCTCTTCCGGCCGTCCGAACGCGCCCAGCGCGCCCCACGCCTTCACATACACGGCGTCCGCTCCGTGCATCGCGCTGTCGAGATCGTCAGAAACGCTGACCGTCCCGCCCGCAGCCCCTGCCAGCCGGGTGATGGTGGCCATGTCGTCCGGGTCGAGATCAAAGCCGGGAGGCCGGGCCACCACCAGATCCATCCCCATCATCGCACCGGCGATGGCCGCACTGGCCGGGACCGCCGTTGGCAGCGCCTTGGGATGCCATGCCCACGAGAGCACAAACTTCTTGCCGCGCGTCTGGCCAAGGTGTTCGCGGAGCGTCAGTGCATCGGCCAGGCCCTGGCAGGGATGCCGGCGAGTGCTCTCGAGATTGATGACCGGCTTGTCGGAGTAGTGGGCAAAGTCGCGGATGAGCCGGTCCTCGCGTTCGACCGCCCAGTCATTGCCTTTGGGGAACGCGCGCACCGCCAGCGCATCGGCGTACCGTGCCAGCACCCGTGCCGCGTCCACGACATGCTCCACCGAGGAGCCATCCATCACCACACCATGCTCGGTCTCGAGGGTCCATGATCCCTTGCCCGGCTCCAGCACCAGCGCGTGGCCGCCGTGAAGGAACATCGCGGTCTCGAAACTCGTCCTGGTGCGAAGGCTCGGGTCCATGAAGATCATCGCCAGCACCCGGCGCTCGAGCCCGCCCTCGATCTCGCCTCGCTTGATCCGCGCAGCGAGTCGGAGCAAGGCCTCCACGCCGTCGGCGCCCCAGTCCTCCATCGCGAGGAAGTCGCGCTTGCTCATGCGAGCACCTCGCGGAGAGAGCCGAGCAGCAGGTCGGCTTCGGCCAGGCTGAACGAAAGCGGCGGCATCAGCCGCAGCACCGCGGGATCGGTGGACGTGCCGGTCAGCACCCGGCGCTCGAACATCGCGCGCTGGACCTGAGCTGCAGGACGCTCCAGGCGCAGGCCGAGCAGCAGGCCGCGCCCCTGCACCTGCGGCACTCCGATGGACGCTGCACCCGCAACGATGTGGTCACTCACCCGGGTGACATTCTCGAGCAATGCCTCCTCATCGATGACCTCGAGTGTCGCGATTGCCGCGGCGCACGGCACCGGGCCACCACCGAAGGTGCTGCCCAGGTCGCCGATGGCCACCTGGCTGGCGATGGCGCTGGACGCGATCGTTGCCGAGATCGGCATGCCCGAGCCCAGGCCCTTGGCCATGGTCAGCAGGTCCGGCGTCACCCCGAACGACTCTGCTGCCGTGAAGTGCCCGCTGCGGCCAACGCCACACTGGATCTCGTCGAAGATCATCAGCACGCCGCGCTCGGCTGTCACTTCCCTTGCCCGATCGAGGAATTCGACCGAGCAGTCTCGCGCCCCCATCATCCCCTGGACCGGCTCTACGATCAGCGCCGCGACATCGTCGCCCAGAAGCCGGTCGAGCGCAGCAACGTCGTTGAACGGCACCTTCGCCGAGAGTTGCACGCCCGCTCGGCGGGCGGACGCCATGTATTTCTCGCCGTCGGTCACCGCGAGACAGCCGAGAGTACGGCCATGCCAGCCGCCCTCGATTGATACGACCCGCTGGCGACCGGTCACCTTGCGGGCCAGGTGCAGCGCGTTCTCGTTGGCCTCGGCGCCCGAGTTGGCGAAGAACACGCCCGACAGCGGCGCTGGCATTCTGGCGACCAGCAGCTCCGCCAGCCGCTCGCGGTTGGGATGCGGCAGTACCGTGGAGTAGAAGAGCAATTGCGCGGCCTGCTTCGCGATCGCCGCCACCACATGCGGATGGCTGTGGCCGGTGGAGGAAACGGCGTGGCCGCCGTACGCGTCGAGCCAGCGCTGTCCCAGGTCGTCGGTGATCCACGAACCGCTGCCCGACACCGGACGCACCGGCATCTGGGCATACACCGGCAGCAGCGCGGACTCGGCGGCCGGCCGGCTCAGCACGGAAAAATTCCCACTGCCGTCAGCCCCGCGGCCTCGTCGAAGCCCAGCGCGAGGTTCATCGCCTGGATGGCCTGGCCGCCGGCGCCTTTCACGAGGTTGTCTTCAGCCACCATCACCTGCAATTCGCGGCCGTCGTCGGAGAGCGCGGCGTGGATCAGCGCGTAGTTGGAGCCCACCGCATGGGTCAGTTCAGGGGCGCGGTCCAGTACCCGGACAAATCGGCGATCCGCATAAGCATCGCAATAGAACGCCGTTGCACCATCGGCCATCGTCGAGGGCCGCTCGCTGAAGCGGGCGTGCAGCGTGAGGTAGATCCCCCGCACCCAGGGCCCCGAATGCACCATGAGCCGAGCCTGGGCATCAGCGTTGCCGGTCCATTCGCGCCAGCTCGAGAGCACCTCGGCTTCGTGGCGGTGGCCCAGCACCGAATAGGCGAAGACATTGTTGGCACGAGCCGGATGATGGGTCGAGGGCCGGGGACTGACACCTGCGCCGCTGGAACCGGTGATGCCGAACAGCACCGGCGTGGTCTCGATGCCAGCGCTGGCGAGCGGCCACAGTGCAAGTTGCGCCGCGGTGGCGAAGCAGCCCGGCGCAGCGATCGCGGTGGCGCCGCGCAGCTTGTCGCCCAGCACGTCGGCCAGACCATAGGTGAATCGATGGACGTGATCAGGCGACGCATGCTGGCCGTAGAATTGTTCGTAGAGCCGCATGTCGGCAATCCGGAAGTCAGCGGCCAGGTCGATTACCAGTCCCGGACCCGACTCGAAGATCGCGGCCGCCAGCCGTGAGGACTCGCCCTGCTCCAATGCCAGAAACACCACATCCCGCCCGATGGCTGCCTCGCCGGGCGACATGCCGGAGAAGCGGGCGTCCGTCAGCGGTGCGAGGCTGGGATGCGCCTCGGAAATCGGCTTGCCGGCCTGGCTCCGGCTGGTGGCGACGATCTCGCCCACCGCAGGATGTCCCAGCAACAGCCGCAGCAACTCTCCACCGGCATATCCGGCCGCGCCCACCACCGCCACACGCAATCCGCTGCTCATGCGTGGCTCCCGACCGCAGCCCGATCGGCCACCCACGCGTCATAGCCCTTGCGCGCCACCTGGACCAGTCCGTCGGCATCCCGGCGGGCGTTGTGCGCCGCGATGCCGAGCGCGGTCCGGATGTAGTTGCGGCCGACATCGTTGTCGGTGGCGGGGCCGGTGATGACGTCGACGGGCAGCCCGAACCGCTCGCGCATCAGCTCGACCGCGCCCCAGCAGGCCACCGGGTCGGGCGCGGCCATGATCCACGCGCACGCGGCGCCGGCGAGCTCGGAGTCGGCCAGGATGTCCTGCACGCCGTACTCGCCCAGGATGCCATCGCCCAGCTCCGCCACGATCACGTCGGGTCGCGGCTGGGCCAGGCGATTGAAGATTCCCTTCGCCGTGGCGACGGTGACTCCCGGATGGGTGCTGGCAATGCCAACATCGTTGAAGGTGAGTGCCGCCTGCGCTCCCGCATCCTGCATCGCCAGCGCGTCGCGCATGAGCGAAACACCGGTGAGCTTGGCAGCCGCGACCTTGAGCCCCGAGCGGGCGAGCCCCCGCACCAGTTCGGTCGCCGCGACGGTCTTGCCCGCGTTCATGCAGGTGCCGGCCACGTAGACCACCGGCACCGACGACTCAAGGGTGCTGGACGGCGGCACCGCAAAGTCGCGGATGTGCGCGGGGCGCCCCACACGGTCTCCCAGAGCCGGAAAGCTGAGCACCGCACCCAGCACCTCGGCGCTGAATGGCGGACCGATGTCGGGGTTCTCCGAGGTGCACTGCCCCAGAATTCCACCCAGGTTGAGCACCTGAATCACGTCTCCCACCGAAATCTGGTCCGGCACGACGCCGGCGTAGCCCCGGAGCGCGCGCCGTGAGCCGAGCACGCCTGCCAGCACGTCCCCCGCGCGAAGCGACACCATGCGGCCGGCAAGATCCTCTACCGTGTTGTAGGCGCTCTTGTCGGACAGGATGCGCACCGCCAGCACATACCCCTCCTGCGCCACGATCTGGTCGCCCACGATTACTTCGTGCGCGAGGTGGGCATTACGGGTGGCAGACGCAATTCGGTCGAGCCGAATCCTGGTGGTGACGACCATCAGCTCGCTCCCCGATTGCCAGCACGTGCGGCGAGCAGCGATGGAATGGCGGAGACCCGGGCGAAGTCGCGGGCCTCGTCTCCGGTCCAGAGGCGGTTCTCCTCGCCGTAGGTGGCGACTGCCGGGTCCATCATGGAGAACGGGCTGCGGGCTCCTGTAACCAGGAACCGGCCGGGCCACAGCTGTACCCGGGTCTCACCGGTCACGCGCTGCTGCGAGCTGGCGATCATCGCCTCGATGTCGCGGAGCGCGGGATCGAAGTAGTGGCCTTCGTGCAGCCTGTCGCCGTAGAAACGGCCCAGCTGGTCCTTCCAGAACGTCTGCCACTTGGTGAGCACCAGCTTCTCCAGCTCCCGATGAGCGGCGATGAGCAGCAGCGCGGCGCCGGCCTCGAAGCCGATCCGGCCCTTGATCCCGAGGGCGGTCTCGCCGACATGGATCGAGCGACCGATGCCGTAGTGTCCGCAGATGACGCTGAGCTCGTCGGTCAGTTGGGCTCCGGAGAATTGATGACCGCCGAGAGATACAGGGATGCCGTGCTCCCAGCCGATCACCATTTCCCGCGAAGGAGGTGTCTCTCGGGGTGGCTCGATCAGGTCTGCGGGCGGCCCTTCCCAGGTGTCGTGGGTCCAGCCGCCGCCCCAGGTGGTGCCCCAGAGGCCGCGATTGACCGAGTAGGCGCTGGCCTTGGCCGGCACCGGCAGACCGCGCGCCTCGAGGAAAGCGATGGTCTGGGCTCGGGTGAGCCCTTCCTCGCGGATGGGGGTGATGATCTGAAGCTCGGGCGCCATGACCCGGATAGCGATGTCGAACCGGATCTGGTCGTTGCCCGCCCCGGTGGAGCCGTGGGCCACGGCGCCAGCGCCGATGGCGCGGGCGACTTCGACCACGGACAGCGCCTGCTGGGTGCGCTCCGCGGCGACGCTCAGCGGATAGACCTCGCCCCGGAGGACGTTGCCCTGTATCAGGTAGCGGACGAACCGCTGGTAGACCCGCTCGCGGGCGTCCACCTCGTGATGGGCGACGGCCCCGACCGCCTCGGCCTGGCGGCGGATCGCGGCGCGATCGGCGGAGGTGGTTCCGCCGGTATCCAC
>JAICQR010000112.1 GCA_025937755.1 Gemmatimonadales bacterium
CGCCTGGAAGATGCGCGGCCTCAACTACAAGACCCGCTTCATCGACATTGCGGGCGAAGTCAACAGCGAGATGCCCCACTTCTGGGTGCGGAAGGCCATCGACACGCTGAACAGCCAGGGCAAGGCCATGCGGGGCGCGAAGGTGCTGGTGCTCGGTGTCGCCTACAAGAAGGACATCGACGACCTGCGCGAGAGCCCGGCCCTCGACATCATCCGCCTGCTCGAGCAGTTCGGCGCCGAAGTCACATATCATGATCCCTGGGTGCCGGCATTCACCGAGGATGGCCACGCGTTCACGTCGGTCCCCATGACGCCCGAGTCGCTGGCCGCCACCGATTGCGTGCTCATCGTCACCGACCATTCCAACATCGACTACGGAATGGTGCGGCAGCACGCAACGCTGGTCGTCGACACCCGCAACGCGATGGCCCGGGGACGCTGAGCGGATGCGGCTGGCGGTGATCGGGAGCGGGTACGTCGGGCTGGTCGCAGGGGCCTGCTTCGCCGAAACCGGCAATGACGTGGTGTGCGTCGATATCGACCCGGACAAGGTCGAACGGCTACGGCGCAACGACATTCCCATCCACGAGCCCGGGCTCGAGCCCATGGTGCGCCGCAATCAGGAGGCAGGCCGCCTGCGCTTCACCCACCGGCTCGAGGAGGCGGTCGACCACGCGCGCATCCTCTTCATCGCCGTGGGAACCCCGCCACTGGAGGATGGGTCGGCCGACCTGTCTCATGTGCTGGACGTGGCGCGCGACCTGGCACGGCTGGTCCGGGAACCAACGGTAGTCGTCACCAAGTCCACGGTGCCGGTCGGCACCGCGGCGAAGGTTGCCGAGGTGCTCAGCCAGCACACGGATGTCGCCATCGAAGTCTGCGCCAACCCGGAATTTCTCAAGGAAGGCGCAGCGGTCGAGGACTTCATGCGGCCCGATCGCGTGGTGGTGGGCACCGAGCACGAACCCACACGCGAGCTGATGCGCGAGCTCTACGCGCCGTTCATTCGGCAGGGCGGGGAACGGCTCATTTTCATGGATCCCGCGTCTGCCGAAGTCACCAAGTACGCCGCCAACGCGATGCTGGCCACCCGCATCTCGTTCATGAACCAGATCGCCGGTTTCTGCGAGACGGTCGGTGCCGACGTCCATCATGTTCGCCAGGCGATCGGGGCGGATCACCGAATCGGACGGGCGTTTCTCTATCCCGGCCCGGGCTACGGCGGCTCCTGCTTTCCCAAGGACGTCAAGGCGCTGCTGCGTTCCGGCGCCGAGCATGGTGCCTCAATGGAGCTGCTCGCGGCGGTCGAGGCGGTCAATGAGCGCCAGAAGCGGGTACTGCTGGACAAGGTCCGGCGGTTCGCTGGCCCGGATCTGGAGGGCAAGGTCATCGCGGTGTGGGGCCTCGCATTCAAGGCCGAGACAGACGACGTCCGCGAGAGCCCGGCGCTGGCCGTCATCCAGGGGTTGCTCGACAGCGGTGCGGCCGTGCGCGCCTGCGACCCTCACGCCATGGAGTCCGCCCGCCGGGTGTTTGGCGATTCCATCTTCTACGCCACCGACCCCTACGATGCGGCGGAAGGCGCGGATGCGCTGGTCGTGGTAACCGAGTGGCTGGTCTTTCGCACACCTGACTTCGACCGGCTGGGCCGGGCCATGCGGCGCCGGCTCATCATCGACGGCCGCAACCTGTACGATCCGGATCGGCTGGGGCCGCTGGGCTTCGAGTATCATGGGATCGGCCGGCGCCAGCCATGACGCGATTGCTGGTGACGGGCGCGGCCGGCTTCATCGGCTCACACCTGGTCGAGGCGGCACTCGCCGCGGGCCACGAAGTCGTGGGCGTCGACAACTTCGACCCGGCCTATGACCGCGCGCTCAAGGAGCGCAATCTGGCGGCGGCGGTGGAGCACCCGAGGTTCAGGTTCCACGAGGCCGACGTCCGCGACCGGGCCGCGATGACGGCGCTGCTGGATGCCGGTACTGTCGTGATCCATCTCGCCGCCCGTGCGGGAGTACGGCCGTCGTTCGAGCAGCTGACCGACTACATCGACATCAACGTCAATGGCACCGCGGCAGTGGCGCGGGCCGCGCTGGATGCCGGTGTGAGTCGCATGGTATTCGCGTCGTCCTCGTCGGTATACGGCGAGTCCACGCCCCTGCCGTTTCGGGAGGACGCCCCCGCGATCGCTCCGGTGTCGCCCTACGCTGCCAGCAAGCGCGCGGGCGAGCTCCTGCTCGACGCCCTGGGCGCAGCGACTGGACTTCGGGTGGCCGCGCTGCGGTTCTTCAGCGTCTACGGACCGCGCCAGCGTCCCGATCTCGCGCTGCACACTTTCTGCCGCCAGCTGGCGCAGGGTGAGCCAGTCACGCTCTTTGGCGATGGCTCCGCAGTGCGCGACTACACCTGCGTCGCCGATGTGGTGCGCGCAGTTCTCGCCGCCGCCGACTGGACGGCCACGGCGCCGGCTGGTGTCACGGCGTTCAATGTCTGCGGCGCTGCGCCAGTCTCATTGCGCACGCTGGTGACCACGCTGGCGGGCGCCCTCGGCGTGACGCCCGACATCCGGTTCGCGCCACTGCCGGCCGGAGATGTCCTGGCCACTGCCGGAGATCCGGCTCGGGCACGCACTGTGCTCGGCCATGAGCCGCGTACCAACTTTTCCGAGGGCGTTGCTGCGTTTGTCGCCTGGTTCGAGGAGGCCCATGCAGAACAGCACTGACCAGCTACTGTTGCGCGCTCGCGAGCGCTTCGTGCTGCAGGATTACTACGGTGCCGTGCACCTGCTGGAGGAACTCACCTCGAAGGGCCACGCCTACGCGGATGCTCATCACCTCCTGGGCGTCTCGCTCTCCCTGCTGGGACATACCCAGCGGGCGCTGACCGAGTTTGATCGCGCGCTGGAACTCAATCCCCGCTATCTCGAAGCCCTCATCCATCGGGGGCTCATCCTGAACCAGGTCGGGCGCACCAACGAGGCCGAAGAGTGCTTTCGCCGCGCGGCGCTGGCGGACACGGGCAGTATCCGCGGCTTCCCCGCGCCGGTGGCGGCCCGGCTGGCCAATCGCCATGCCGAACTGGCCCAGGACTACGCCGATGTCGGTGCCCTCGAACAGGCGATCGAACAATACCGTCGGGCCCTCGAGCTGGGGCCGACGTTCCACGACCTGCGGTATCGGCTGGCCCGGGTGCTGCTTGAGGCAGGCCAGGTGCTGGACGCGCGCGATGAGCTGGAGCAGGTGGTCGCCGCGCGACCCGCGTTCATCGATGCCGGCGCGGCACTGGGACTCGCCCGCTACCTTTCGGGAGATGCGGACGGCGCGCGCGAGGTGTGGGAACAGATGCTTTCCCAGCGCCCGGGCCATCAGCGGGTCGAGGCCTACCTCAATATGGTCGACCGACCCGCGTGAACCGGTGCATCGTCGCGCTGGCGCTGCTGCTGCTGCCCACCGCCTGTGGCCCGGGGGCCGATGCCGAGCGGCGGGCCGATGAAGAGTACCTTGCCGGGCGCTTTCCGTCCGCCTATGCCCGCTACCGTGACGCCGTTGCGGTGTCGGGTGAGGCCCGGCTCTGGGCCAAGGCCGGCGCTGCGGCCGCGCGAGATGGGCAGTTCAGCGCCGCCATCGAGGCATACCAGCGCCTCTCGGCGGACCCCATGCGCCGCGCCGAGGCAGCGGACGGTCTGGCCGATGTGGCCAGCCGAGCTCGTCGAGCCGGCGATGGCAGCGCGCTGCGGAGTGCGTTGATGGCGCTGTCCCAGCTCGCGCCCGGCCGCCCCGTCGGCGGCCTTGCCTTGGCATTGGCCCGCGATGGAGCCATGGATGCCGGTTCCGCGACCCGTTTCCTCCCGTCCGCGCTGGCTGTGGCGCCTGATGGTGCAGTGTTCGACTCGCTGCTGCTGGCGTATGCCGGCATCATGGCGGACCGCAATGCGTGCGAGGAGGCGGCGTGGGCCTTCGGCGGTGTGGCTCGGCGCAGCCGGGAAGTCGCCACTGTCGACAGCGCACGCCGGGGATTGGCGCGATGCGCCTTGGCCGAGGGCCAGGCGGCAGCTGACCCGATTCGGGCCGACCGATGGCTTGCCCGTGCCGCGGCAGCGGGCGGGGAGTCCGAAGTCGCGCGCCAGGCATTGCTGCTGCTGGGCCGGGCGCGGATGCGGCAGGGCGACCCCGTTGGCGCTGCCATTGCCTGGCAGCGCACCATCGACCTCGGCTCGGCCAGCGACTCGCTGGGCGTGGCGGCCGCGGAGCACCTTGCCACGCTGGCAGCGCTCGATACCGTGCCCGTAATTCCGGGCGACACCACGCTCGACAGCACTCGTACGATAAAGGAATGACGTTGCGCCGATTTCTCCCGATGCTGTTGTTCGCCGGTGCCTGTGGTGGCGCCGCCGCTGGTGGTGCACCAGTGGTGGCTCCGGTGGCGGGTGCCGAGGCGTTGTCTGCCGGTCAGCTCGATTCGCTCTGGTCCGATGTCCAGGCGGCTTTCCGTCGCGGCAAGTGGGCGGAGACCCGGCTGCTGGCCGCCCGGTTCCGTCTCGAAGCCCCGTCCACCGATGCGCGGGTGGTCGAAAGCAGGATGATGGAAGCGGAGGCCCAGTTCGGAATGGGTCAGCGGCTGGAAGCGGCCCGTGAGTTCCGGCGGGTGGCGGACGAGCATCCGACCCATCCCCTCGCGCCCAACGCGCTGCTGCGGGTGGGCGATGCATATGCCGAGCTGTGGCGCCGTCCGGAGCTGGACCCAACCTATGGCGAGTCGGCGCTGGTGACGTACCAGGAGGTCCAGAGTCGCTTCCCGGGCACTGATGCCGCCGCGCGCGCGGGGCTCCGGGTCGCCGAACTGCAGAGCAAGTTTGCCGCGAAGGCCTACAAGAACGCCAAATACTATCTCCGGTTCAAAGCCTGGGATTCGGCGATCATCTACCTCCGCGACCTGCTGGCCAACTATCCGACTTCGGAAAGCGCGCCGGCTGCGGTCGTGGACCTGATCCAGGTGTACAACACCCTGGGTTATGTGGAGGACGCCCGCGAGACCTGCGGCTACCTTCGGCGGTTCCACCCCGGCGCGCCCGGCTCGGACGACGTCTGCCCGCCGGAGGCGGCGCAGGGCCCCTGAGATGGTTGGGCTCTTCGGGGGATCTTTCGACCCCATCCACCACGGACATCTGATCCTCGCGCGCGTCGCGATGGAATCGCTGGAGCTCGACGAGGTCCGGTTCCTGCCGGCCCGCGAGCAGCCCTTCAAGGTGGGACAGCATGCCGCCACCGCTGAAGACCGCGCCCGGATGCTGGAGCTGGCGATCGAGGGCGCGGAAGGCTTCCGGGTGGATCGGACGGAACTTTCCCGCGAGGGTCCGTCGTTTACAGTGGATACACTGCGAACCCTGCTCCGCGAGAGTCCAGGCATCGAGCCGGTGCTGCTGATCGGCGCCGATGCGATGCATGACTTCCCCAAGTGGCGGGAAGTGGACGAGGTTCGGCGGCTCGCTCGCGTGGCGGTTTTCGACCGCCCGGGCGGCCCGCGCGATGCCGGGGCAGTGTGGCGTCGGGTGCCGGCGCCGCTCATCGACATTTCCTCGACCGCCATCCGCCAGCGAGTGCGGCATGGCCAGTCGATACGCTATTGGGTGCCGGACGCGGTCGCGCAGTATATCGCGGCCCACGGCCTCTACCAGGACGGGATGGCATGATCAAGCAGCTGATGACCAGGGTGATGGGATCGCGACACGAGCGGGACGCCAAGCGCCTCCGTCCGGTGGTCGCCGAGATCGCCGCGCATGAAGAGCGCCTCGGCGCGCTCAGCGAAGAAGAACTCAAGGCGCAGACGGTGAAGTTTCGCGCCATCATCACGGAACGCACCGGCGCACTCGCCTCGGAACTGGCCCAGGTCCGTGCCGAACGGCACGACTGCGCCGATCCGGTGGAACGGGACGCGCTCGAACAGCGGGCCAGCCGTCTCGATGCCGAGTACCGGAAGGCCATCGCCGCGGTGCTGGACGAACTCCTGCCCGAGGCGTTCGCCACCGTGCGGGAGGCCTGTCGGAGGCTGATGGGCACCACGGTCATGGTGACCGGTCGCGAGCTGACCTGGGACATGGTTCCCTATGATGTGCAGCTGATCGGCGGGGTGGTGCTGCACCGGGGCCGGATCGCCGAGATGGCCACCGGCGAAGGCAAGACCCTGGTGGCGACCCTCCCGATGTACCTCAACGCCCTCACCGGCCGGGGAGCACACCTCGTCACCGTCAACAACTACCTGGCCCGGCGCGACTCGCAGTGGATGGGACACCTGTATCAGTACCTGGGCCTCACCGTTGCCTGTCTGGATGACACTCAGCCGCAGTCGCCCGAGCGGCGGGCCGCGTACCTCGCGGACATCACCTACGGCACCAACAACGAATTCGGGTTCGATTACCTGCGC
>JAICQR010000054.1 GCA_025937755.1 Gemmatimonadales bacterium
GCCGAGCAGGAGGTGCCGCTCCAGTCGACGTGGGACGACCTGACGGTTCTCCAGCAGAATGTGCTCCGCTGCGTGGCGGAGGACCGCTACGGTCTCACCACCCGCGACGCCGGCGAGCGGTATGGTTTGAGCAGCAGCGGCGCAGCAGCCAATGCGGCAAGCTCATTGATCGATTCAGGGATTCTTCTCCGGGCCGAGAGCCTGACCGGTTACGGCTTCGACAACCCGTTCTTCGGGCGGTGGGTGAGGACGGAAACGCTGGGCGACCTGGGGGCACCTGCACCCGCGAACTGACTCGAGTCAGCCCGTCGTGGTGTGTTCTCAGGGCTCCGCTGCCACCGAATCCAGCATCGCATTCCGCGCCCTGGCTGAATCACTGGCATTGAGGGCCCCCTGCACGCCCTGGGCTCCGGGGAGCGCCGACTGGCCGATGATGCTGTCGCGCTCGCGCTCCGTGCGGCCGGCGCTGGCCCCATTTCCACCGCCGCACGCGACTGCCAAGAGCAGCGCAAGCGAACCGATCCCCACCGACGGGCTGTTCATGTCCGGCGCTCGCCGCGGTAGCGAGCCGCGCATCCGAAGCCCACCATGTCGGCCGCCACGATGGCATCTCGCGTCCTGGACGGCTCGGCATTCCGGGCGAGCCAGTTGAGCACCGCAATCCCGACCATCGGTCCGCCGAAAATCCGGAGAAAGGCAAGCAGCTCGGGGGAGGCATCCGATGGCACCGCCCCGATACCGAATTGCCGGGGTACCAGCATCATGCCCAGCCCGATGATTCCCTGGTAAACCGCCGATGCGGCCAAAAGGGTCTTGAGCGTCATGACATATAGGGAACACCCGTTCGCCGCGCTGCGCAAATGGGCGACCTGCCCCGCCCTTGCCCCCTCCTCCGCGACGCCCATATACTGAACTATCACCCCTGCAAGCATTTGCCTCACCCGGGAGTGCATCATGTCCCAGCCACTCGCTCGTCTCACCCAGCCGCTGGTCCGCGAGGGTGGAATCCTCCGCCCCGCCACCTGGGAGGCCGCGCTCGATCGCGCCGCTGACGGCTTCAGGAAGGCGAAAGAGCAATACGGTGGCGATGCCCTCGCGACCATGAGTTGCTCCAAGGCCAGTAACGAAATGAATTACCTGGCCGCCAAGCTCACTCGGGTCGCGTTCGGCACCCATAACATCGACAGTTGCAACCGAACTTGACACGCTCCTAGCGTCGTCGGTCTGGCGACGGTGTTTGGTGCCGGTGGGGGGACGACCTCCTACCGTGAGGTGGAAGAGACCGACGTCATCTTCCTCTGGGGAGCGAACGCCCGGGAAAACCACCCGATCTTCTTTCATCACGTCCTGAAGGCGCTTCACCGGGGCGCAAAGCTTTTCGCCGTAGACCCGCGCCGCACGGTGTCGGCCCAGTGGGCGGACGACTGGCTCGGCCTCCACGTGGGCACCGACATCGCGCTGGCCCACGCGATGGCGCGGGTGATCATCCATGCCGGCCTTGCCAACGAGGATTTTATCCGACGGGCCACCAGCGGCTACGAGGAGTACCGCCAGGAGGTGGAGCAGTTCACGCTCGACGTGGCCGAGCGGATCACTGGCGTTCCTGCGGAGGTGATCGAACGCGCTGCGCTGACGTACGCCCGTGCCGGGCGTGCGGTGATCTGCTGGACACTGGGCATCACCGAGCACCACAACGGCACCGACAACGTCTTCGCACTCATCAACCTGTCACTGCTGACCGGCCACATCGGGCGGTACGGCTCGGGCCTCAGTCCGCTTCGCGGCCAGAACAACGTGCAGGGTGGCGGCGACATGGGCGCGATCCCCAATCGGCTGGTCGGGTTTCAGGACTGGACTACCGACCCCTCCGTGCGCCAGCGGTTCGAGACCGCCTGGAATACCACGCTCAAGCCGGAATACGGCAAGAATCTCTCGGAGATGTTCGAGGCGATGGACCACGGCGAGATCCACGCGGTCTATGCCATCGGCGAGAACCCGGCGCGTTCCGAGGCCGACCAGGGCCGTGCCGAGCGCCTGATCCGCGGTCTCGACCATTTGGTAGTGCAGGACATCTTCCTCACCCAGACGGCCGAGCTTGCCACGGTGGTGCTGCCGGCCTCGGCCAGCTGGTGCGAAGCGGAGGGGACGGTCACCAACAGCGAGCGACGGGTGCAGCGAGTGCGCAAAGCGCTGGAACCACCGTTCGATGCCCGCGACGACATGTGGATCATCGCCGAAATCGCGCAGCGACTGGGATACCACTGGGGCCATCCGACCGCCGAGGAGACGTGGAACGAATTGCGAACACTCGCGCCGATCTTCGCGGGAATGAGCTATCGGCGGCTGGACAATGAGGGCGGACTGCATTGGCCCTGCCACGATGAGAACCATCCTGGCGAGCTGTTCCTGCATTCCAGGCTCTGGGCCGAGCCCCGCGGTGGGCCGCCGGCGCCGTTTCATGCCGTGAAGCACGAGATGCCGGTGGAGATGCCGGACGACGAGTATCCCTTTCAGCTCACCACGGGGCGTCGGCTCGACTCCTACAACACCGGGGTCCAGTCCGGGGGCTACACTTCGCCGCTGCGTCGCGGCGAATCGGTCGACATGTCGCCCGAAGATGTGGCGCGGCTCGGCTTTACCGATGGCGAGCGGGTGCGCATCTCTTCCCGCCGTGGCAGCGTCGAGGCCCCGATCCGGATAGACCGCAACCTGCGCCCGGGACTGGTGTTCATGACATTCCACTTCCAGGACGACGTGCGAACCAACCTCCTCACCATCGATGCCACCGACCCCAAGTCGGGCACCGCCGAGTTCAAGGCCTGCGCGGTGCGGATCGACCCGCTCGGCGCTGCCGTCACCGCGTCGATCGCCTGACTCGTGGATCTACATCTTCTCGCCGCCGAGCCCATCGCCGAGGAACGCGACGCGATCGATCGGTTCCTCGGGTCGGCGGCGGGCGGATGGACGGGGGGAGAACGCACCTCCACTGACCATCACACTGCATCTGGTGGACATGAAGCGCGTGACCAGCGGTACCTGCTGCTGCCGGCATTGCGAGCGCTGCAGGCCCGGATTGGCTGGATCAGCGAGGGCGGCCTCAATTACATCTGCGAGCGGCTCACCATTCCTCCGGCAGACGCCTATGGTGTCGCGACCTTCTACGCCCTCCTCTCGACAACACCACGCCCGCCGCGGGTAGTCCATGTCTGCGACGATATCGCATGCCGCACTCGCGGTGCAGACCGGCTCTGCGACGAACTTGAGAAGTCAGCCGGGCAGGACGGCTGGCTTCGGAGCCCCTGCCTGGGACTCTGCGATCAGGCGCCGGCCGCGTTCCTGACAGAGGCAGGCCCCGAACCGGTGGAGTTGCTCTTCGGCGGGGCCACGGCAGCGTCGATTACGAGTGTGTTGAAGGGTGATTATGCGCCGGCGAAGCAACCTCACCCGGTGCTGCCGCAGAAGGGAAGCCAGGAGCTTCGGTTGCTTCGACGGATCGGCGTCGTCGATCCTTCGAGCTTCGACGACTATCGAGCCCACGACGGATACGAGGCACTGGCCAAGGCGGCGCTCCTCGGTCCCGACGGCGTACGCAAGGAAATCACCGATGCGCGGCTGGCAGGACGGGGTGGCGCCGCCTTTCCCACGGGGCGGAAGTGGGACGCGGTGTCGCTGCAGCCGGAACGCGAGCGGTACGTGATTGCCAATGCAGACGAGTCGGAGCCGGGCACGTTCAAGGATCGGGTGCTGATGGAAGGCGACCCGTTCGCTCTGGTCGAGGCCATGACCATCGCCGGGTACGCGACCGGTGCCGAGCGGGGCTTCATCTACCTCCGGGGCGAGTACCCGCTGGCGCGGGAGCGACTGCAACACGCCATTGACGAGGCGCGCCGGAACGGGGTGCTGGGTGAATCGGTCCATGGACTGGGCGTGCGGTTCGATATCGAACTGCGAGTGGGTGCCGGCGCGTACATCTGCGGCGAGGAGACCGCGATCTTCAACTCGATCGAGGGCTACCGGGGCGAGCCGCGGAACAAGCCGCCCTTTCCGGTGGAGGCGGGACTCTTCGGCAAGCCGACGGTGGTCAACAACGTCGAGACCCTGATCAACGTGCTCGAGGTCCTGCACCTCGGCGGCGCCAGGTACGCCGAGACCGGCAGCGGTATCTCGACCGGACCGCGGCTGTTCTGCCTGTCGGGTTCGGTACAACGGCCCGGCGTGTACGAAGTGGCTCATGGCACCTCGTTGCGTGACCTCATCGCCCTGGCCGGCGGCGTGGCGGGCGGGCGTGAGCTTCGGGCGGTGCTGCTGGGTGGTGCCGCGGGCGGCTTCATCCGGCCTGACGAGATCGACATGCCACTCACGTTCGAGGCCACCCGCGCGGCGGGCAGCACCCTTGGCTCCGGTGTAGTGATGCTGTTCGACGATCAGGTGAACCTGGTGGATATCCTCCGCCGCATCGCCGCCTTCTTCCGCGACGAATCCTGCGGCCAGTGTGTGCCCTGCCGCGTAGGAACGGTGCGGCAGGAAGAAGCGCTGCACCGGATCCTGGCCGGCAAGCCCATTGGCGGCGTTGCGACTGAGCGCGCATTGCTGGAGGAAATCGGGCTGGCGATGAAGGACGCGTCGATCTGCGGACTGGGCCAGACCGCCTACGGGGCCGTCGAGACGGCCATGAAACGACTCGGCCTTTTCGAGGAAGCATCTGCGTCATGACCGCACTGATCCCCATCGAGCCGCTGCGGAAGAGCGTGGAGATATCGGTCGACAGCAGGCCGGTGTCGGTGCCGGAAGGCAGCACCATTCTCGATGCCTGCCGCCGTGCCGATATCGAGGTACCAACACTCTGCTACCTCGACACGCTCCATCCGGTGAACGTCTGCCGGGTTTGCGTAGTGGAAGTCGAGGGCTCGCGGGTGCTGGTGCCGAGCTGTTCGCGGAAGGTCGAGCCGGGCATGGTGGTGAAAACCGACTCGGAGCGGGTGCGCCACAGCCGGAAGATGGTGCTGGAATTCCTGGCTTCGTCGGTGGACCTCTCGACCACGCCCGAGGTGGCGGAGTGGCTGGCCGACTACGCGGCCGACCCCGAGCGCTATGGCCCACCGGCCCCTCCGAGCGCCGCCGGCGAACGCGACAGCCACGGGCCGGGTCATCACCACGCGGTGGAGCCCGGATTCCGCGCGACCGTGGCCCAACCGGTCAAGCTCGACAACGATCTCTACATCCGCGACTATGGCAAGTGCATCCTCTGCTACAAGTGCGTCGAGGCATGTGGCAAGGACGCGCAGAACACCTTTGCGCTGACGGTGGCGGGACGAGGATTTGACGCGAGGATTTCCACTGAGTTCGCGGTGCTGCTGCCCGACTCGGCTTGCGTGTACTGCGGCAACTGCATCGGCGAATGCCCCACCGGAGCATGGATGTTCAAGACCGAGTTCGACCGCCGCGCGGCCGGCACCTGGGACGAATCGGCCCAGGAAGTCACCACCACGATCTGCCCCTACTGCGGCGTGGGTTGCAGCCTCGAGCTGCACGTGCAGGACAACGAAATCGTCAAGGTCACCTCGCCACTGGACCACTCGATCACGTCAGGCCATCTCTGCATCAAGGGTCGCTTCGGCTGGAAGTTCGTGCAGAATCGAGGGCCGGTGCGCCAGTCCGAGGGTGTGGACCGGGGCTGACCACCCGATGCGGGTGGGTATACACCGTCAGCCGGTCCTTCCTCGCAAAACCAACCAGCGTCATTCCTGACTCTCGGGCCACGCGCACCGCCAGCGCGGTAGGCCCGGAGATCGCCGCCAGGATCGGCGAGCCCAGCACGCTCGCTTTCTGCACCATCTCGAAACTCGCCCTGCTGGTCACCACCACGAATCCCTCGCCGGGTTTCACATTCTGCATGAGCGCCGCCCCGACCAGCTTGTCGAGCGCGTTATGACGGCCGACGTCCTCCCGCGCGAACGCGATGGTGCCGTCGAGCGTAGCCCAGCCGGCAGCGTGCACCGCGCCCGACTCGCGGTTGAGCCGCTGATGCTCCGTCAGCGTGTCCAGCGCGCGGTGAATGACGCCGGGTTCCACCGGCAGACCCGGCGCCACCTGGTGCAGGGTCTTGAGAACTCCTTCGAGATCGTTGGCGCCACAGATGCCGCAACCGGTGCGGCCGGACAACCGGCGGGCGCGGGACTCGATCTCCTTCGCCCGCTCGTCGAAGATCGAGATCTTCACCTCGATGCCTCGGCTCATGCGCTCGACTGTCACGCCCAGCAGCTCGTCTGGCGATGCGACCAGTTCCTCTGTGATACTGAAACCGAGCGCGAAATCCTCGAGGTCCTCGGGCGTGGCCATCATCACTACGTGTGGAACGCGGTTGTATACCAGCACGACGGGCGTTTCCTCGACGATGGCGCCCCGGGTGGAGACCTCCCTCCCGTCTCTCCACTCGACTGCCTCTACTTCCAGCAACGGGCCGCTGTGGCCCAGTCGCCGGAGACCGGCCGGCCCCAGAGGGCCGCTGGTGCTGGAACTGTCTGGCATGCTCGAATATATGCGGCGGCTGTCAGTCAGGGCGCTCCCCTCCGGCAGATACGTGACCTGCCTGCGGGGAGCGCCCTGACTGCCATGCTACCGCTTTCCAGCGCGCCGAGCGCTGGCTGAAGCCGCTTCAGCGGCAGAGCCGAGAAGCGGCTTCAGCCGCTGTTGAATGAGTCCGCCGCCGGCCAGCCGCTTGCGGGCGGAGGAACTGCCGGCGCGTCGGCGGGTAGGTACCAAGGCCAGGCCCGACCGGGCGCCCTAGTTCGGCGTGACGGTTATCCGCAGCACCCCATAGTTGTCTCCACTGTCCGTGTCGTCACGCTCAAACATGATGGGATGTCCCTGCCCCACCACCTCATATTCGTACACGTGTCCGGCCACCGGGCCCGTAAGCGGGACGATGGGGTCGGGGTTGTCGAAGTCCACGCCACCATCGAGGCTGATCTTGAACTCGCCGGCGCCCCAGGGGTAGGCCTTGCTGCACAGTGCCGAGCTCGACGGCACGGCGAAGTAGTACTCGGCATCGACCCCCACCGAGCCGTTGCCGCTGCCTGCGGAGGGGAATGCCGGTGCCGGCTCGGAAGTGCCCTGGCACACACCGCTATTCCACATGGACTGACCCCAGATGCTGTACGTGCCTTCGACCTTTACCCGGGCCGCCTGCCCGACGGCCAGCATTGGTCCGGTCGCCGAGGCAACCGCGTCCTCCCCCACGTGCATGTCCATTTCGACAATCACCGGAGCTCCGCCGCCCTGGGGCCCGGAGGGCGTATCACCACCACACGCGGCGGCCACGACCGCCAATAGCATTCCGACCGATCCCTCGAAAGCACGCATTTCGATCCGCCCTCGGCTGAGTGAAGGACCGCCATGTGGCGGGTCCACTCATCCCCATACGTCCGAGGCCGGTGGCAGGGATCATTGCACGCTCGGCGTCGATTACCAGGAAATGGCAACACCCGAAGCCGCTTCAGCGGCAGAGCCGAGAAGCGGCTTCAGCCGCTGTTAGCGGCACGATCTCAGCACTGCGCCGCGAACCCCAGCCGAGTTCCATTCGGCCCCGGCGAGACGAGGAATCGAGTCAGTCCAGCCGTGCCAGCAGCGCGTCAGCCAGCCGCGACGCCGCCTGGGGCATGAGGTCGAAACTCAGCACCGGCTCGATGAGTTCCAGTTCCATGACGGCCAGGGTGCCGCCCACTCGCGCAAGGTCGAGGCGGGCATAGAGCAGTCCAGCAGGAAGCGCCGAGTGGATCGCATCGGCGGCGCGACGGTCAGCGGCGGAGGCCTCGGCCAGCGCCAGCGACCCGCCGAAGATCTCCTACACCCGGTAGTCACCGTCGGCAGGAAGCTTTCGCAGTGTATGGCTGAATGCGCCGTCGACATAGACGAAGGACCATTCGCCTTCGGTCATGACGCTCTCGAGCAGCGGCTGCACCAGCAGGCCCGGCGCGAGCGCCTGCTCGACTTCGCGTACCGCAACCCGGCGCACCCCTGCCCCGCCAGCGCCGACCGCCGGCTTGAGCACCGCCTCCTCGGCACCGAGTTCTTCGAGCGACCCTCGAATCGCATCAGGCGCATCGCATCCGGCGAGCCAGGTGGGCACCGTCGCGATTCCTTTGGAGGCGATCTCAAGCAGATAGCGCTTGTCGCTGTTCCAGCGCACCACCTCCAGCGGATTGAACACCCGGCATCCGGCCGCCTCCATGGCGGCCAAGGTGCCGAGAAAGCCGTCGCGGTCATCGATGTAGTCGAAGGTGGCGCGAATGATCGCGGCATCGTAGGCGCCCCAGTCGGAGCCGTTGCCCTTCCACGGCAGCTGCTCGGCCCGGGCACCGCGGGCATTGAGTTCGGCCACCAGCATGGCCTCGTCAGCATACAGGACATCGGAGTGGAGCATGTCCGGGGTCACATGCGAAGGAAGCTGGGCGCCCTGGAGCACGGCGATTCGCAATCCGCGACTCAAGGCCCAACACTTCCATTGAGGTCCACCAGTTGGCCGTCCTTGAGCTGGACACCCAGGGTGTGCTCCTCGTCCCACTGAGTCTCCATTCGGATCTCGACCGAGAACGCCCGGCGATCGGGATCGATGTCGACATAGGTCACGTGCAGGTAGTTCCAGACGTCCCCGGCGTCGACCAGTTCATCGAGCGTCCCTTCCGAGCTGTAGGGCTCATAGTGCTCGAACAGCGCGTCCGCCACCTGCGACTCCAGGGCGGCGTACTGCATCGGCAGTGCGGTGGCCAATTCCAGCGCGGCCGAAGATGGGGCGTTGCGGTCGCCCGCCAGGCGCAACTCGACCTTGCCGTGGGGTGGAAGGTTGATGACGCCGAGCCAGTCGCCGTGCTTGCGGATGAAGGTGCCCAGACGGGCATGGGTGAACGGCTCTGATGTCAGGAAGGCCATGGCAGCCTCGGGGTTTGGGTCCAGAGGCGAAGATGCAGCAGGACTCAGAACCACGCCACCACCCCGAGCCGGGTGCCTCCGGGCGAGGGCTCCGCCAGCAGCGTCACCGGCATGAAGCCAGAATCCGCCGGCACCCACTTGTCGCTGTGGCTCAGGGCACCGATCCCGGCGCCAATCAGGCCTCCCAGCACGGCGCCGTCAAGCGTGGTGTAGGGCAAGGCCTCTCCGCCAGGATCGAAGATGCCGCCGGTTCCGCCGTCGATGGCTTCCGTCCAGTCGGCTGATGCTGGATCGGGACACGGACACGTCGCCGTCGTCGGTGGAAAGCACGATGGAATCGGGGGCGGCGACGCCAGTGATGGGCTTGACGCCAACCTACTGCGGCCTACCCGAGTGAGCCAGCGCTTCGCAGGTGGGACAGCCAGCCGGCGCTGGGCATGATATGTTCTCCCGGTCAGGGTAGAGTGCTGGCAAGTGTGTGCAGTTTCTCGGTCGAGCCGTGGTCAAGTGAGTTCCGCGGCAGGGGAGCGGTGACCTGAAAGTCTGGACGGCAGGGCACTCGACGCGTTCGCTTGCCGAGTTTCTGGAGCTGCTTGCGGCGCCCGGAATCGAGGTGGTCGCCGACGTGCGGCGCTACCCGGGGTCGCGTGCGAATCCGCAGTTCCAGCCGGTGCGGCTGGAAGCGGGGCTCGGTGCGGCAGGCATCGATTACGTCCCGCTGGTGGCGTTGGGCGGGCGGCGGCGGCCGATGTCGAGTGCGGCGAGCAGTGCGTGGCGGACCGACGCGTTCCGGGGATACGCCGATCACGTCGCATCCGAGGAGTTTGCCGGCGGGTTGTTCCAACTATTGATGCTGGCGGAGGGCCTCCGCACGGTGGTGATGTGCGCGGAGGCCCTGTGGTGGCGCTGCCATCGGCGAATGATCGCTGATGTCCTGGTGCTGCTTGGTGCGGACGTAATCCATCTGCTGGGCGCGCGCTCCAGCCATGTCCATGCGCTGGGCGCGCCGGCGCGAGTCGAACGGGGCGAGCTGACCTACGCGCCCGCCGTCAGATCGACTTCAGGTACTCCAGCAAGTCGCTCTTCTGTTCCTCGGTCAGGTCGAGTTGCAGCACGTCGTCATACCGATTGATCACATCGGTCAGCGTCGCTGAGCTGCCGTCGTGAAAGTAGGGCGGGTGCTGCCACAGGGCCCGCAGCGGCGTGGTGCGATATGCCTTCTGCGACGTACGCGCCGCATACGCCGGGTCCATCCCGGTTTCGGCTGGGGCGTGGAGCTTGCCCGAGTTCACGTCGGTAAAGGTGTCGCCAGCGTGGCAACTTGAGCAGGTGCCGGCACCCCTGAAGACTTCCTCCCCCCGTTCCGCGGCCGCTGGATCGAAGCTGCCGGCCGGCGCGCTGGGCTTGGCCAGGCTCAGCTGGTAATCACGCAGTGCCTCGAGCTTGGGCGTGACCAGGTCGGGCGACTGCGAGACGTGGATGTTGAGCCGAGGATCGTTGAAATTGCCCTGGCCATGCATCTGGGTAACCGCCACGTAGGCATTCCAGTACGAGACCGGGCCTTCCGCCGTGAACGTCTCCTTGTCCACGCCGGCCAGGCCATACGCCGGTGGAAGCACCAGCGGGGTGTTCAAACCATCAATGTTGTAACGGGGGTCGTACTTGCCGGGCCCCCATGACTGGTACACCGCCTTCTGCGCCGGCGTGAGTGCGGGCGAGAGTGCGACGATGGCACCGGGGTTGAGGTCACCGTTGGGCCAGCCGTCCAGGCGGGAGCCGATGCCCGGTGCAAAGGAGTTGTCGACGTTCGAGTGGCAGAGAGCGCAGGTGACGCCAACCCGGGTGAGCGTGTCCTTGCCCCCCACCGTTTCCACCATCCCCTTCACTCCTACCACGGCGTCAAGTTTCAGCAGGGCAATGGTGGTGGCGGGGCTCTCAAGATCAACCTCGCCTGCGACGATGGCGTCCTTGAGTGCCTGCGGGAGGGCGTCGGCGTCCACCTTGAGCCCGACCGAGAGCGCAACCGCGGGTGAGACCGCCTGGGTGATGACGTCGTGAATCCGGAGGGTGTCGGTCCAGAACTGTTCGTCGCCGAAGGTGTCGTAGCGGAAGATCTCCTTCCCGGTCGCCAGTTGTTCCGGGTCGGGATCGGTGGGGCCGCCGTCACAGGCCCACTGAATTCCGGCGATTCCGGCAAGCAACGCCAGCGTGCCACCAACGCGAGCCAACTTTGCTAATGATGTCCCATTCATGGCGAGTCTCCCAAGCTCCTGGACCGGCAGGGCGCCGGCTTTTCAGTGCATGGGACCACGATATGCTAATTAGTGCAATATGTCAAGGAAATACTGGTGTTATCCGACAGCAAAGCCAAAAAAGGCCGGCGCATTTGCGCCGGCCATTGCCCCTCCTGGGCTCGAACCAGGACTCTCCTGATCCAGAGTCAGGCGTGTTGCCAGTTACACCAAGGGGCAGAATCTCGAATTTTCAATGGAGCTGAGGGGGATCGAACCCCTGACCTCTGCAGTGCGATTGCAGCGCTCTCCCAGCTGAGCTACAGCCCC
>JAICQR010000071.1 GCA_025937755.1 Gemmatimonadales bacterium
CCGCGGACACCTGGGCCACTGGCATTGGGGCGACAGCACCTCGGCCGCCGCGTCACCTCTTCTCCGGCCGGGCGCTCGCGCCGGGCAGCAGCGGCGGCGTGACCTGGCGCGGGAGCCTCGGTGCCGTGGTCGGTGGCGCGTTGACGGCGGCTGTTGCCGGCGCGGTCGCACAGGATGCCCGCCTCGCACTGGCCGCGTCGGTGATCGGGCCGGTTGGCATGTTGCTCGATTCCGCCCTCGGTGCCACGATGCAAGGGCGGTTTCACTGCGCCGCCTGCGGCGCGATGGTAGAACGCAGGCACCATTGCGGCGGGCCGACGGCGCCCGCGGGAGGTTTCGCATGGCTATCCAACACCGGAGTGAACTTGATCGCAGCCTCAGCCGGCGCCCTGCTCGGCTGGCTGGCCTGCTGCTGACGCTTCTCGTGGCCATGACCGCCTGCAGTGGCGGTGAGCCCACTCCGTTCGAGCCCAATGCGCCATTCAACCCGCTGGGGCCGGCCCGGTCAGGCAGTGGTGGCGCCAGTACCAGCAACTCGGACATCATCGGAACCTGGGAGCGCACTGACGTCTTCAGCGCCGGCGGCGACCTTCTTACCCAGACCACCACTTGGGACTTCGATGCCGGTGGCTTCTGCGTCCGCACCATCCGCTCGTTGTCAGCACTCGAAGGCATTCCCCGCATCGCCGAACGCAGCTGCACCTGGTCGCTGTCCAGCGCCGAGATCACCATTACCCTCGGCGGCAGCACGCCGGCCGTGTTCGACGTGGGGTTTGCCGCGTTCGATCCGAATCGGCTGCTGCTGGACGGCTATGAATACGCCCGCATCGAGTGAGGTGCTCGTCGTGGGTGGCGGGCCCGCCGGCTCGGTCACCGCTGCGTTACTGGCCGCGCGGGGACATAGCGTGACCCTGCTGGACCGCGCCCGGTTCCCCCGGGACAAGGCCTGTTCGGAATTCATGAGTCCCGCCGCCACCGAAGTGCTGCAGCGGCTCGGGCTCCTGCCGGAACTGGAACGCGAACCATCGGCCCGGCCGGTGGCGCTGCGGATCAGCTCTCATGACGGCCACTCCCTGGTTGGACGCTTTTCGGCGGCTCCGGTGAAACCGTGGCAATCCGCGGGGCTCGCACTCCGCAGGGACCGGCTGGATGCCCGATTGCTCGCGGCCGCGGCCAACGCCGGGGCTCGGGTGTGCGAGGGGTGGACCGTCGACAGCGTGATTCACGTCCGCGCGGCCGCTGGCGGCGTCATGGCCCACGATCGCCACGGTGCGCACCGTGAGTTCCGGGCATCCATTACCGTCGGCGCCGACGGGCTCCGGTCGCGGGTAGCACGATGCCTGGGTGGCGTGAGGCGTGGCCGCCCCCGGCGCGTTGCATTCGTCGCCCATCTCGCCGGCGTCACGGATCTCCAGCCGGGGCAGGCCGAGATGCATGTATTCGATCGAGGCTATGCCGGACTCAACCCGATCGGCGACGGCCTGGTCAACGCCGCGCTGGTAGTGCCAGCCGGACAGGCAAAGCTGTCGCGGGGACATGCCGACCAATTCCTGCTCGATACATTGCGGCAACTCCCGGCGCTGGAGTCCCGGCTTCGGTGCGCCCGGATTGTGCGACCCACGCTGGTAACGGGGCCCTTTGCCCAGCGTGCCCGAAGGACCATCGGCCATGGCATCGCGCTGGTCGGCGACGCCGCCGAGTTCCACGACCCATTCACCGGCGACGGCATCCACATGGCGGTCCGCGGCGCGGAACTGCTGGCACCCGTGGTCTCAGCCGCCCTGGCGCGACGTGACGTCTCGGCGCGCGCCCTCGTGCCCTACGTCCAGGCTCGGCGCAGCGCCTTCGCCGCCAAGCGGATCGTCGAACGCGTGCTGGCGCTGGGCATTGCCCATCCCCGTCTGTTCGCCGCCTGCATTCGCGGCATCGCGCGCCGGCCCGGCCTGGCGCACACAGTGGTGGGCGTCAGCGCCGGTTTTGTTCCTGTCACTGCACTCTTCCACCCCGGACTCTTTCTCCTGCCTCATCCAGCAAGCTGATGCCCGAAATTCATATTGCTCCGCCGATGTTCCGCCAGCTGATGGGCCGGTTCGCGACCGGTGTCACCGTGCTTACGGCGCGCGACCAGCAGGGCCAGCCGGTCGGGATGACGGCGAGCAGCCTCGCGTCCGTCTCCCTGGCACCGCCACTTGTCTCGGTGTGCATCGAGCTCAGCGCCACCATGCACGACACGCTGATGGAGGCGAACCATTTCGTGGTCAACGTGCTCGCGGAGGATCAGGAAGAGTTGTCGCGGCGATTCGCCCAGCCGCAGGCGGTACAGGATTTCGCCGGCGTCGGCTGGGTCGACGGTGACGTCGGCGTGCCACGGCTGCAGGGCTGTGTGGCCCATATCGAGTGCGCCCACGAAGCCACCTATCCCGGCGGGGACCACACCATTCTGCTTGGGCGTGTGGTCTCGGGTGCTGTCGCCGAAGGCCGGCCGCTGGTCTACTACCGCGGCGGGTATTCCGGGCTGGGCCAGTGACGGCGCTGGCCAACCCGATCGGCACTGAGTTGCTGGATGATCCTGCAGCGGATTCGGCGCAGGTGCGTGAGTCTCTCCAGCACATCGCCCGCGCCAATCGATGGTTCGGCGGCAGCTGGGCCGTCCGATGGGCGGTGTATCGCGCGCTGGCCCGCGAACCTGCCCTGCGCACCTTCACGCTGCTGGACGTAGGGGCGGGATCAGGTGACCTCGCGGCTGTGGCGGTCTGCGCCGCCCGGAAGCGCGGCGCCAGCCTCAGGGTCATCGCGCTCGAGCGGCATCACGCCGCCGCAACGATGCTCCGTGAAGCCGGCTGGCCCACCGTCCTGGCTGACGCGTCGGCCCTGCCATTCCGGAGCGGTAGCATTGACTGGGTGCTCGCCAGCCAGATGATGCATCACTTCTCTCCCGCTGCTGCGCCGGAAATTCTCGCCGGCCTCGCCCGGGTGGCACGACGCGCGGTGCTCATCGCCGACCTCCGGCGTTCGGGCATGGCCCGGCTCGCCTTCGCCCTGGCCGCGCGGGTGCTCCGCTTCGACCCGATGACCCGTCACGACGGCGATACGTCGATCCGCCGGGGATACTCGGTTCGCACCCTCCAGCAGTTGCTGGAGCGCGCGGGCATCCCGGCCCGGGTCGCGCGCCGGCCCGGATGGCGCCTGGTCTCGGTCTGGAGCGTGCCATGAGGACGCTCGATCATCAGCGTTTCCCCGCCACACTGTCCCGGAGCTTCGCGCTTGCCAGCGCGGTGCAGCATTGGCCCGAGCGCTTGCACCATTACCGCTGGGTCCGGATCCTCGACCGGATCGATGACACCCATTCCGTGGTGGAGATGGCCGCGTGGCGGCCTTTCGGCGCGCTCCGATGGCCCACCTGGTGGGTCTCCGAGATGGAGATCGATCCCGAGCGCCCCGCTGTCCGCTATCGCCACATCCGCGGTGTGACCACGGGCATGCAGGTCGAGTGGCGCTTCGCGGCTTCCGGCGACGGTACCGAAGTGACCATCGAGCATGTCTGGGACGGCCCCGGCTGGCCGCTCATCCGCAGACCGGCCGCGAACTGGATCATCGGGCCGGTATTTGTGCACGGCATCGCCAGCCGCACGCTCAGCGGCCTGGCACGGGTCGCGACCGGGGCCGCATGAACGCCGCGCGCCGCGTCGTCATCACCGGACTGGGACCGATCACACCCATCGGCACGGGCCGTGAAGGCTTGTGGGCCGGGCTGCGCCGCGCCCGCTCCGCGGTCGCCACCATCACCCGCTTCGACGCCGAGCCCTTCCGGTCGCACATCGCTGCCGAAGTGTCCGACTTCGTACCCGGAGATCACCTCGAGCACCGCAAGGCCCGGCGGTTCGATCGCTTTGCCCAGTTCAGTGTTGCGGCGTGCCGGCTGGCACTCGAGGATGCCCGGCTCGACCTGCGGCGGGAGAATCGCGATCGCGTCGGCGTCATGATGGGAACGGCCCTGGGCGGGGTCGCGCACGGGGAAGCCCAGTCGAAGCTGTTCTACTCCGAGGGTCCCCGCAGCGTGGACCCCGCACTGGCGCTATCGGTCTTCGCGGGCGCCGCCAGTTGTAACATCGCCATCGAGTTCGGTGCCACCGGTCCCAATTCCACCAACGGCATGAGCTGCGCCTCGGGCGCCATCGCCGTGGGGGATGCCTTTCGTGCCATCGCACGGGGTGATGCCGACGTGATGCTGGCCGGCGGTGCGGAAGCGCCACTCGCACCGCTCTGCTTCGGCGCCTTTTCGCTGATCCGCGCCATGTCCACCCGCAACGACGATCCGGGGCACGCCAGCCGGCCGTTCGATGAGGCGCGTGACGGTTTCGTGATGGGCGAGGGCTCGGCGGTGCTGGTACTGGAAGAACGGAGTCGTGCGGTGGCGAGAGGCGCACCGATATATGCGGAGATCTGCGGTTTCGGCAACACCAACGATGCCCATCACATGACGGCACCGCGCCCCGATGGCTGTCAGGCGGCCCGCTGCATGCGCCTGGCGCTGGACGAGGCGCACGTCGGTCCCGATGCGGTGGGTTACGTCAACGCCCACGGCAGCTCCACGCCCCTCAACGATCCCACCGAGACCAGCGCCATCCGCCTCGTCTTCGGCGACCACGTTCCCCGGTTGTCAGTCAGCGGCACCAAGGGCTACTACGGCCATGCGCTGGGTGCGAGCGGTGCGATCGAGGCCGTCATTTGCGCCCTCGCAAGCAGCCGCGGCTGGTTTCCGCCCACGGTCAACCTCGAGCACGCCACTCCCGACTGCGACCTGCCCCAGGTGACGCCCGGCGGCAGTGCGGCAGCGCCGGAACACCTGCTCAGCAACTCCTTTGGTTTCGGCGGAATCAACGCGGCGCTGCTGTTCCGCCGGGCCTGATCCGCTGGTAGATTGCCCGCCAGACTTTCACCCACGAGGAGCAAGCATGCCATTACTGGGTCGCCGCTTCGTTGCCGAACTCATCGGCACGTTCACGCTGGTGTTCTTCGGCTGCGCCGCGGTCATCACCAATGCCTATCCCGGCGCCAACTTCGGGCTGCTCGGCATTGCATGGGTGCATGCCATCGCCCTGGCCATCGGCGTCACCATGACCATGAACATCTCCGGCGGCCACCTCAATCCGGCGCTCTCCATCGGACTGGCGGTAGTCCGGCGCATCGACCTCAAGACACTCGGGGTGCACCTCGCCGCCCAGGTCGTCGCCGCGGCGCTCGCCGCCGGGCTGCTCAAGGTGTTCTTCCCGCACTCCATTGCCTCGGTGGTCATGTACGGGCTGCCGCAGCCAAACATCAACATCAGCGACATCCAGTTAGCCGGGCTTGAGGCGCTGCTCACCTTCTTCCTGATGAGCGCGGTGTACGGCACAGCCGTGGCGCCCACCGCTCCCAAAGTGGGCGGCTTCGGCATCGGCCTGTCGCTCTTCTTCCTGATCATGATGGGTGGACCGCTGACCGGCGCGTCCATAAACCCGGCGCGGGCGCTGGCCCCGGCCATGGCATCGGGAGTCAGTGATGCGCAGGCGCTCTACTGGATTGGGCCGATCCTCGGCGCCATCGCTGCGGCGTTGGTGTGGGAGTACTTCCTCATCGACAGGAAGACGGCCGACTAATGAAGTGGGAAGTGGGAAGTGGGAAGTGGGAAGCGGGAAGCGGGAAAGGGTGCCCTGCGCTGCTCTTCTCAGTTCCCACTTTTCAAATCCTGCTTCCCACTTCCCACTTCCCACTTCCCACTTTTTCGAAGGCGAACCCAGTACCCGGCGTACAGCACCGCCGCAATCGCGTAGGCCGTGATCACATAGCCGGCGCCGGACGGCAGATCACCCATCGATGCGCGCCTCGGCGGCGGTCCGTGCAATTCCATAGCGCGCCAGCACCAGCCCCGCATAGAGGAGCGTGTGTACCAGCAGTGAGAGCAACAGCACCGTGAGCATGCTCCCCGGCAGCGTCGGCGCGCTGGGCTTGAGCACGACCGGCGTGGGATGGATGGTGCGGAAGAGATAGACGCTCAGATGGACGAACGGCACAAGCACCAGCCCCAGTAGTGCCACCACCGCGCTGAACCGGGCCCGCTCGGCGGGGTCGTGCACCGCCGACCGCAGCGAGAGATAGCCGAGGAACAGGAAAAACAGGAGAAGCGTGAGGGTCAGGCGGGCATCCCACTGCCACCACGTGCCCCAGACCGGACGAGCCCACAGCGGGCCCGATGTCAGCATCACAATGCTGAATATGACGCCCACCTCGGCCGCTGACGCCGCGAACAGGTCCAGTCGCGGATCTTTCAGCCACAGATACAGCAGCGATACGACCCCGACCACCGTGAAGCCGAGCAGCGCGCACCAGGCAGCGGGGACATGGAGATAGAAGATCTTCTGGGCAAACCCTTGCGAGCGCTCGATCGGCGTTGCGGCGAAGGCGAGGACGTAAATGCCCACAAGCAGCAGCAGGGACACAGCGGACAGCCACAACCCGCGCCGCGTCAGGGCGCGCTCCGCGCCGGCAGTCATTCCTCCACCACCGACGGGAACAACAGGGCGCATACCGTCACGAAAACCACGTCATAGACCGCGAGTAACCTAAGCCAGCCCGCCACCTCGCTCAACGGCCGGTCAGCCAGCAGGCGGGCCGTCACCTGTACCCCCCCGATGAGGGGCGGCAACAGGAACGGCAGCAGCAGCAGTGGCAGCATCAGCTCGGCAAAGCGGGTCCGGACCGACACCGCGCCGATCACTGTCCCCACCGCGACAAACCCCGGCGTCGCCAGCAATGTGACCGCCACCAGCGGCCCGATCACCCCGCGGACGTCCACGTTGAAGAAGAGCACCGCCAGCGGCAGCGTCACGGCGGCCACGACCAGGACCACCACCAGGTTGGCAGCGAACTTCCCGAAGAAGATCGCTTCCGGCGCCACCGGTGCGAGCAGCAGCAGGTCGAGCGCCCCGTTCTCCTTCTCGAGTGCGAAGGCACGATGCAACGCGGTGGTCGCGGCAAAGGCGTAGGTGATCCACAGCGCGCTCGGCATGAGGTCGGCCGGGCCCAGCCGGGTGGAATCCCGCGCGAAAGTGAAGATCATCAGCACCATCGCCGCGAAGGACACCGCAGATACCAGGGCGGTCTTGCTCTTCAGCTCGGCGCGAAGGTCCTTGCCCGCCACCAGCAGCGCGACACGCCACACGTCAGCCATGCTGCGCATCGGCATGGCGAGCGAGGAAGGCGTCGGGGTCACCCGAGGTCGGTTCGTCCGCGATCACCCTGCCGTCGCGCAGCAGGATTGCACGGCTCGCCAGTGACCATGCGTCGCGAACCTGGTGCGTCACCAGCAGCGTCGCCCGCCCCTGCCCGGCGCCGGCCAGCACCGTCGCGCCCAGCCGGCCCTGGGCTTCATGGTCCAGCCCGGTGAACGGCTCATCCAGCAGCAGGAGCGAAGGCTCGTGCAACAACGCCCTGGCGATGGTAGCCCGCTGGGCCAGCCCGCGGGAGAGTGACCGGGGAGACTCATCACTCCGCTCCGCCAGACCGGCATCGGCAAGCGCTCGCGCGGCTGCGCCGGCCGGCCGGGGCACTCCGTGCAACGCCGCCGCAAAGGTCAGATTGTCGAGAAGTGAAAGGTCGTCGTAGAAGAGGGTCTGGTGCGAGACCATCCCCACCTGGCGGCGGTGGTCGCCGGTCGGCGCACCGGGAAACCGCACCGTACCTGACGTCGGACGGGAAAGCCCGGCCAGGCAGCGCAGCAGCGTCGTCTTGCCGGCGCCGTTGGGCCCTGCCAGCACCACGGTTTCACCCGGGTGCAGCGTAAGGGATATGTCCTGGATGGCGTGACGCGCGCCGAAGTTGCGCGAGAGGTGTTCCGCTACGAGGAGTGGCCCCTCAGAGGGCCGCATCTATGCGAGCGCCGAGCTCTTCCAGTCGGAATGGCTTCACGATGTAGTCCTGGTACGCGACGTCCAGCAACCGCAGCTGGGGCTCGATGCTCAGATAGGCCGTGGTAATGATCACCGGAAGCTCGGGATGGGCCTCCCGAATCTCGCGCAGCAGGGCCACGCCGTCGGTGTCCGGGAGCTGCATGTCGAGCACCAGGAGATCGGTGTCGTCGGCGTCGGCGTCGGCGAGCAACGCCAAGGCCTCCGCCCCGGTAGCCGCGAAGCTCAGGGCGTACCGGGGGCGAAAGAACCGTTCGTATTGTGACCGCAGTACACCCTCATCCTCTACGATGAGCACGTGCCGGCGGGCTGTTCCATTTTCCATTGCGCGCATCGCCCGGGGGCGAGAAACTATCGATCTCCGCGGCCGGGCGGGCAATGCCGCCGGCGAGAACCACCTTGCAACGTTAATGGAAAGAATCGGCATCGTCCACCCGTCAGCGTGGGCTGCCCTCGAGCTCGAACAGGTCCTCGAGCTTGGTGAGGGTGAGGAGGAATCGGAGTTCGTCGTTCGGGTGGCGCAGGGCCACCGAGGCGCGGCGCTCAGCCGCCTGGCGCTGGATCAGCATCAGGACGCCAAGTCCGGCTGAATCCACCGTGCGGGTCCCCGTCAGGTCGATCACCAGGCGGCCTGCGCCCGGCGTCATCGAGGCAACCAGTTCGGCCGCCGCCTGGAGGACTTCGGTCCGCGTATCGAGCCCCAGGACTGCCGGAGCACGAAGCTCGCGCGCTTCTATCTGCGTGGCCTTCACAATTGCTCCCACGCCTGACAAAAGCTTCGCGCGAACTGCACTGTGCGCGGCCGGTCTACCTTCGGCACCGAGCTATCCTGGACGCCCGCAGAGGTGCGGGCACAGGACCTCTAGTTTTGCGGCCCCGGATTACTCCGGGTGTGCTCTTGTCGGGCAGATCAGAAAGTGTGCGACCGCTGATGCGGCCGCACCCGCAGCAAGGGCGAGTCCAGTGCCATGGACGTAACCCCTTGCCGGAACAAGACCTCAGACTGCTGCGCGAAAGAAGTTGCAGCCCGGCACGTGGCACCCTGCGGCAGGAATTGGAGATTCGCACTAGCTTCAGGCTTCCTCACTCCCTCACGCCATGAACAATCAGCTCGACACCCTGCTCGCCGAGAACCGTCGCTTCCCGCCGGCACCGGAATTCAGCGCCGCCGCCAACGCCCAGCCCGAGCTCTACGCCGCCGGCGAGGACAGCGAGACCTTCTGGGCCGAGCAGGCCCGGGCGCTTGACTGGATGCAGCCCTGGAGCACCGTGCTGGAATGGCAGGAACCCCATGCCAGGTGGTTCATCGGCGGGAAGCTTAATGCGGCAGCCAATTGCCTGGACCGCCACGTCGCCGCCGGACGGGGCGGCCGGCCGGCTCTCATATGGGAAGGTGAGCCCGGCGACCAGCGAACCCTGACCTACCAGCAGCTGGCCGATGAGGTCGGCAGGGCCGCCAATGCCTTGCGGGGCCTCGGCGTCGGCAAGGGCGACCGGGTCGCCATCTACCTGCCGCTCATCCCCGAAGCCGCGGTGGCGATGCTCGCCTGCGCCCGGATCGGCGCCGTGCATTCGGTGGTCTTCGGCGGGTTCAGCGCCGAGTCGCTGCGCGACCGGATCAACGACGCGCAGGCGGTCGCCCTGATCACCGCGGATGGAGGGTATCGCCGCGGGGGAGTGGTGCCGCTCAAGCAGTTCGCCGACGAGGCCCTGGCTGGTTGTGCTTCGATCCGGAACGTGCTGGTCGTGCGCCGCCATGCGGAGGGCGA
>JAICQR010000223.1 GCA_025937755.1 Gemmatimonadales bacterium
GGATCCACGCTGCTGTTCGTGAGTCACGACCTGTCGCTGGGGGGCCGATTCGATCGCCGGCTCTCGCTGCCCGAACTCAACCGGGCCGGAGTGGCGCGCTGATGCTCACGCTGCGCCTGGCCCTGCGTTCGCTCGCCAACCGCAAGCTCACCACGGCGCTCACCATCGCGTCGATTGCGCTGTCGGTGTCGCTGCTGGTGGGCGTGGAAACGGTGCGACGCGGCATCCGCGAGTCGTTTGCCGGCACGATTCGCGGCACCGACCTGATCGTCGGTGCCCGTGGTGGTACCCAGCAGTTGCTCCTGTCGTCGGTGTTCGGACTCGGCGCGCCGGCGGGGTCGTTCCGTTGGGACACCTATCAGCGCTGGGCCGCGCATCCCGCGGTGGAGTGGACCATTCCGCTGTCGCTCGGTGATTCCTATTTCGGTTTCCGGGTCATCGGCACCACCGACGCCTTCTTCGAGCATTACCGCTATCGCAATGATGGCCGGGTGACCCTGGCCGAGGGCGTGCTGGCGGCGGGTGACCGTGATGTGGTGCTGGGCAGTGATGTGGCCGAGCGACGCGGGCTCGGCCTGGGCGATGCGATCGCGCTGACGCATGGGCTGCGCGGCAGCGGCATCATGGATCACGAGGAGCATCCATTCACGGTGGTGGGGATCCTGGCGCCGACCTTCACGCCGATCGATCGGTCGCTGTACGTGACGCTTGACGGCATCGAGGCGATGCACGAGGGATTCATGGCCGGTGGCGCGCCTGCGCCGTCGGCCGAGCCGGGGCCGTCAGGCCCCGGTGATGCTGACACAACCGGAAGCCGTCCAGCAGATTCCGGATCACCCTCGCCTGACGGCGAGGGCTCGGCGGGCGGCGACGGCTCGGCTGCTGGCGAGGGCAAGGCCGATCTATCCGCATTTCTGTTGGGCACAAAGAACCGCTTCGAATCGCTCAGGCTGCAGCGCGAGATCAACACTGACACGGCGGAGCCGCTCACGGCGATTCTGCCGGCGGTGTCGCTCACGGAGTTGTGGCACACGATCGGCTACGCCGAGGATGGTGCCCGGATCATTTCGCTGGCGGTGCTGCTGGTGGGGCTGCTGGGGATGCTGGTGGCGCTCTACAGCACGTTGCAGGAGCGTCGGCGCGAAATGGCGATCCTGCGATCGCTGGGGGCGGGTCCGCGGCGGGTGGCGCTGTTGCTGGTGCTCGAGAGTGGTGTGCTGGCGGCGGTTGGCGCGGTGGTGGGCATGGTGGCTACCTACGCACTGCTGCTGGTGGGGCGTGGGGTCGCCGAGCGGCATTTCGGGATCTTCATTCCGCTGAGTGCGCCGCAGCGGCTGGAGTGGCTGTATCTGGGTGGCGTGATCGTGGCAGGCGTGTTGGTGGGGCTCCTCCCGGCCTGGCGGGCCTATCGCAATGCGCTGCAGGACGGGCTCGCGATCCGGCTGTAGGGGCGGGGCAAGTTGTCGGGGGATGGGGCTGGCGTTAGGTTGTGGCTCGGTTTGGGGCCTGTAGCTCAGGTGGTTAGAGCGCACGCCTGATAAGCGTGAGGTCGGAGGTTCAACTCCTCCCAGGCCCACTGACACCTAACTA
>JAICQR010000162.1 GCA_025937755.1 Gemmatimonadales bacterium
AGATCACCACCAGCGGAAAAAAGACCAGCATGGTGGCCGGCAACGACCGCGGCCCGAACGTCGCGTGCCGGATCACGATCAGAAATGCCGGAAGGGAACCGGCATAGAGCACAGCCAGCGTCGTAAGTGCCGCCGCACCCAGCGGCCGAGCCCCGGGCAGCCGGGTAAACAGAATCCAGGACAGCATCGCCACCAGCCAGATCGCCCCGGCAAACGGCCACCACATGGCAACGCCTTCGGCGGTACCGGGCCGGGTCAGCGCCAGGTACACCGCGGGCGCGACCAGCGCCGCCGTGCCGTAGCCAAATGCGCGTGAGGGCCGGAGCTCCAGTTTGTCGGCGAAGGCGTAGAGCTCGCGCACGCCGAGCACCGAGGCTGCCGACACCAGCAGCACCAGCGGCCACCCGCCGAGGTACACCAGGCCGAAGGCGACCGGGATGGCGACCGCCGCAAAGGCGACGCGCCGAAACAGGTTGGTGGGCATCAGGCGGTAACGCGACCGAAGCGGCGGTCCCGTCGCTGGAACTCGAGGATGGCGTCGTACAGGTGCTCCCGAGTGAAGTCGGGCCAGAGCACCGGAGTCACATAGAGCTCGGCGTAGGCCAGCTGCCAGAGCAGGAAGTTGGAAATGCGCATTTCTCCCGAGGTCCGGATGAGCAGGTCAGGATCCGGAAGATCGGCTGTGTACAGACGCTTCCCCAGCGCTTCCTCGGTGACCTCGGCGGGGGTGAGGGTTCCCGCCACAACTTCCTCAGCCATCTGCCGCGCCGCCCGCGCGATCTCGCCGCGCGAGCTGTAGGAAATGCAAAGATTGAGGAGGAGGTTGGAACCGCTGCCGGTGCGCTGGCTGACATCATCCACCGCCTGGCGGCTGCTTTCACCCAGGCGGCCCAGCTCGCCCACCACCCGCACCTTTACCCCGCGCTCGGCGAGCTCCGCCGTTTCCTTGGCGACGTACTCCTCCAGCAGCGACATCAGGGCGCTGATCTCGCTCGCGGGGCGCTGCCAGTTTTCGGTGCTGAAGGCGAACAGGGTGAGCACTTCCACGCCGGCATCAAGGCAGCCTGCGACCACTTCGCGCACGGCCTGCATGCCCGCGAGATGACCGTGGGGGCGTGGGAGGGCACGACCAGTGGCCCAGCGGCCGTTGCCATCCATGATGATGGCGATGTGCTGGGGGACCGCCCCGTGCAGGCGAATGCGCTCGAGCCGGTCGCTCATCGGTCAGACTTCGAGAATTTCGGCTTCCTTGGCGGACACGATCTGGTCCACGAGCTTCACGTGGTCGTCGGTCAGCTTCTGGATTTCCTTCTCCGCCCGGGACTTGTCGTCCTCGGACACGTGCTCGAGCTTCTTGATTTTCGACAGGGTGTCGGTGCGGGCGTGACGAATGGCGACCTTGCCTTCCTCGGCCAGTTTCCGCACCACCTTGGTCAGCTCCTTGCGCCGCTCTTCGGACAGCATCGGCAGCGGCACCCGGATGAGCGTGCCCTGGGTGGCCGGATTGAGGCCGAGGCCCGAATCGCGGATGGCCTTTTCCACCGCCTGGGTCAGTCCCTTGTCAAACGGCTGCACCGTCAGCATTCGCGGTTCCGGCGCCGAGACCATCGCAACCTGCGCCAGCGGCACCTGCGCGCCATAGGCTTCCACCCGCACCGTGTCGAGCAGCTGGGGAGAGGCCTTGCCGCTCCGGATCCCGCCCAGCTCGCGGCGAGTGGACTCGATGGCCCGGTCCATCAGGTCGCGGGCATGCCGGCTGAACTCGGGAATGGTCTTCATTTGACGATGGTCCCCACGCGTTCGCCCTGCAGCACACGCGAGATGGCGCCGGGCTTGTTCATGTTGAATACCACGATCGGCAGGTCATTGGCCTTGCACAGCCCGAAGGCATTGGCGTCCATCACGGCGTAGTTGCGGACGATCGCCTCCTGGAACGACAGCTCGGGAATGAATTCGGCATCGGGGTTGGTGCGCGGATCGCTGGTGTAGATGCCATCCACGTTGGTGGCCTTGAGAATGACCTCGGCCTCGATTTCGAGCGCCCGCAGCACGCCGGCGGTATCGGTGGAGAAAAACGGATTGCCGGTGCCGCCGGCAAAAATGACCAGACGGCCCTTCTCCAGATGGCGGATGGCCCGCCGCCGGATGTACGGTTCGGCCAGCGATTCCATCCGGATGGCGGTCATCACCCGGGTATCGACGCCCACCTTCTCCAGCACGTCCTGGAGGCCCAGCGCGTTGATGACCGTCGCCAGCATGCCCATGTAATCCGCCGAGACACGATCCAGTCCGTCCCGGCTCGCGGTGGCACCGCGGATGATGTTGCCGCCACCCACCACGAGACCGAGGTGCACGCCGAGGGCGTGCACCGTCTTGATCTCCTCGGCCAGCGCCTCGACAATCCCATAGTCGAGGCCGTGGCCCTTTTCGCCCGCCAGCGCTTCGCCCGAAACCTTGAGCAGGGCTCGGCGGTAGGCGAGCGGCATCAGTCCTGCCCGACCTGGAAGCGTGCGAACCGCACCACGCTCAGCCGGGCACCGGCCTTGTTGACCAGCTGCCCCACGGTCGAGGTGTCGTCCTTCACGAACGGCTGCTCGAGCAGGGTGCGCTCGGCCACGAACTTCCGCAGCTTGCCCTCGACAATCTTGGAGCGGATCTGCTCCGGCTTGCCTTCCTGGGCAACCTGCTCCTCCGCGATGCGCCGCTCGCGGTCGAGCAGGTCCGCGGGGATGTCTTCCGGTCGCACGCCGAGCGGATCGGCTGACGCGATGTGGAGCGCGACGTCGCGCGACAACTGGGACGCCGTCTCACCATCGCCACCCTCGAGCTCGACCAGGACGCCGACCATGCCGTTGTGATGGAGGTACTGCCCCACTACTCCGTCGGGCCGCGCGAAGTGGGCCCAGCGACGGAAGGTCGTCGCTTCGCCGGTCTTCGCCGCCGACGCCTTCACGAACTCCTCCACGGTGCCACCACCCGGGCCGGTCCACGCCTGCCCCTCGAGCGCGGTACCTTCGCCGATGCCCTGCGGCGCGTTGGCCAGCACGTGCCGGGCAAGCGCGCGTGCCATGTTCTGGAAATCCTCGGTCCGGGCGACGAAGTCGGTCTCGCAGTTGATCTCGGCCATCGCGCCGGCAGTGCCGTCGGCGGCAAGCTCGATCACGATCACGCCTTGTGAGGCGCTCCGGCCGGCCCGCTTTTCGGCTTTGGCGATGCCCCTGGCGCGGAGCAGCTCGACCGCCTTGTCCATGTCGCCGCCCGCCTCTTCCAGGGCCTTCTTGCAATCCAGCATGCCGGCACCGGTTCTCCGGCGGAGCTCGGCAACGTCCTTCGCGGAAATGGTCACACTCGTCATGGCTTCATCCTGCTTTGCATACGTGAAGGGTGAATTCTAACCAAAAACCGCCGCTCGGGGCTCGTTCGGGCCCGGAGCGGCGGTCGGGCGTCGGGCGACGACGCGGTCAGCTGTCGCCGCTGCTCGCCGCGCCTGCGTCCGGCGTGCCCTCGCCGTCGGACTTCATCCGGGCGGCGATGGCTTCGGGCTTCGGACGCCGCTTGCGGCGGCCGGGACGGCGCCGGCGGCGCTCCTCGCTGCCGTCGTCGGCCGCGAGATCACTGGTGTACACCTCGCCCTCGGCGTCCTCCGAGGCGTCCCGCACGGGGGCCTGCACCCGGGCTTCGCGGATCTCGTCCGCCAGCGCCGACGTGATGAGCGAGACCGAGCGGATCGCGTCATCGTTGCCTGGAATCGGCACCGTGATGACGTCGGGATCGGCATTGGTATCGACGATGGCCACGACCGGGATGCCCAGCTTGGTGGCTTCGGCGATGGCGATGCGTTCCTTGCGGGAATCGACCACGAACAGCGCACCCGGCAGCCGATTCATGTTCTTCACGCCGTCGAGGTTGCGGGCCAGCTTCACGCGCTCACGCTCGAACAGCAGCTTTTCCTTCTTGGTATAGTTGCCGACCTCGCCCTCCGACGCGCCCTGCTCCAGCTCGCGCAGCCGCCGGATCTGCTTCTTCACCGTCTGGAAGTTGGTGAGCATGCCGCCCAGCCATCGCTCGGTGACGAAGAAGGCGCCGCACTCGGCCGCCTCGGCCTG
>JAICQR010000031.1 GCA_025937755.1 Gemmatimonadales bacterium
ACCGACGCGAGGACCGGCTGCATGGTGGCGCTCATGGGGTGACTCCCGTCTGCAGGGGCATGCCGTCCAGCTTGAGTTCACCCAGGGCAAACCCATACTGGGCGGCGAGGGCGATGGTGTACTCCACCTGCTCCCGGGTGATGGGCCCGCGGGCGAAGGACCGCTCGTGGCCGGCGAAGCCCAGAAGCAGGGTCTCGCTGAGGCAGCCGAAGGCGAGCCCGCCGGCGGGCAGTCCGACGCAGTCGATCTCGTGGCCTTCGGGCAGCCGGGCGAATCCACCGTCGAAGACGAGGTAGTCGTCGAGCCGGTCGCGGAACGCGGCGCTGAGATTGGATGGCACCGACGCGCAGGAAACAATCGCACCTGGCTTGACGGTGTCGGGGCCGATGAGCTGCGCCTCGGGAGACGATGTTGCCACCAGCACGACGTCGGCATCGCGCACCGCTTCGATGGAGGTGTGAACGGTGATGTGGTCCGCCGCTGCCCGCGACGCGGCGGCGCAGCGCGACCGGGTGTTCTCGAGCCGCTCGGCCGAGCCCGGCCTTCCCACCAGCAGCAATTCGGCCACGTCGCCCGCCAGCAGTGCCGCCAGCACCGAACCGATGTTGCCGGCAGCGCCGACCACGGCGACCCGCGCGCGCGAGAGCGCCAGACCGCGCAGCTCAGCCGCGTGGCTGATTCCCTGGAGCATCAGTGCTGCGGTGTAGGCGTTGCCGGTGGTGATCGGCACCTCGAAGTCGTTGATGGTGCGGCCCTGGTCGGTGACGATCGAGGTGTAGGCGCCCAGTCCCACCAGCGAGGTGGGGATGTGGTCGTCGCCCAGCTCGCGCGCCACGGTCACCGCGTCCTGGATCTTGTCGCGTATCGCCTGCAGCTCGCCCGGCTCGGCCTCCACCATCTGTCGTGGGAGGTAGGGCACGGCCACGATGCTCATCTCGACGGTGAAGCCGCCACAGGTGATGTAGTCGGTGTGGACCACGTCCGGCTCGAGAAAGCGCGCCAGCCGGGTCCACCACGCGGCCACCGTGCGCGCGGTCGCCCTGCCGCGCAGCGACGGCATGTAGTACTCGATCAGCTGCTCCACTCGCGCGGGATGCACGATAAAGCCGACCCGCGCGTCGAACTCGGCACGCCGCGGTATGGGCGGGCGCTCGACGGGCATGAACGCGGGATCCCGGCGCTCCATCGCGGTCGGGGCGCATCCCACGAGGTGCCCGATCAGGACGCCTTCGTTGTTGCGGTCGATCACCTCGAACACTTCCGCCAGCGCGGCAATGACCCGGTCGCACTCTTCCCGGGTGATGATCGCCGCGGGCTGGACCCGGAGGATCGCCTGGCGCTTCCTGCCGGGATTCCCCTTGAGGAGCGTGGTGAGCGGCGCCAGGAGGCGGATCTGGTGGTGCTCGAGCAGGTAGCTCGCGACGAGCAGCGAGAGGAACCCCTGCCGGATCCCGAAGCGGAACAGAGGTGATCGGTCGGCGAGATCGGTGAACTCGATCCCGATCATCAGGCCGCGCCCGCGAACCTCGCGCACGATGCTCGGGTAGCGGTGTGCCAAGGCGCCGAGCCGGTCGAGGAGATAGGCGCCGGTCTCGCTGGTCTGGCGGAGCATCGCGTTGTTGTCCGCGGTCAGGAGGTCGAGCGCGCGCAGCGCGATGCCGCACGCCTGCTCGTCTTCGGCGAAGGTGGAGGTGTGGAGGACGCCGAAGTCGGGGTCGTACACGTCGTCGCGAATCAGCACGGCGCCGATCTTGACCAGGCCGCCTCCGAGCGCCTTGCTGAGGGTGACGTACTCGGGCGCGATGCTGGCGAACGGTGTCGCCGCATAGGCGACGAATGCACCGGTGCGGCCGCAGCCGGTCTGGATCTCGTCCACCAGGCAGGGCAGGCCCAGTGGCCCGAGCGCCTCGGCGGCGGCGGCGAGCGCCTCGTCCGGAATGGGACGGATCCCGCCCTCGCCCTGGATGATCTCGAGCGCCAGGAGCATCACGGCGGAGCAGGGGACGGTCTCGATCGTTACCGAGCGGCCGGCGAGGACCGGAGTCCGGAAGTGGATGTCGTGGCTGCGTACGATTTCCTCCAGCCGGTACAGGTCGGCCACGTCGAGAAAGACCGTGCGCACGGCGGACAGCCCCTCGAATACTTCGCGATAGGTCTGGTTGAAAGTGAGCTTGAGCGCGCCGGCGGTCTTGCCGTGGAAGGCGCCCTTGAGCGCCAGCACCACCGGCGCGTGCTGGAACCGCTCGAGTTCGGCGAGGTTGTACTCATCGAGGTCGTCGCGGAAGCGGCCCAGCTCGCGCCCACCGGGGAGGTCGATCGCCTCCGGATCGTGCTCGTGCTCGCGATGAAAGGCCTCGATGTCGCGAGAGACCGCGTCGAACCGGCGGCGCAATGCGTCGAAGCGGACTTTGTAGGCGTGCTTCAGCGCGGCTTCAATGGCGCCGGCGCCGTCGTTGGTGAAGTGGCTGACGTAGTTCGACGTGCCCGGAAGGAGCGCGCTGAGCCGGCGGCCCAGCTCTCCCGCCTGGTTGCGGAGCGAGCACTGGGCGAGGAAGGGCTGGTCGCGGTCGAGCTGCTCCCGGAGCGCTGCCTTGAGTTCGGGATGGTTGTGCCCCAGGAGACCGGCTCCGAATCCGCCGACCAGATCGAGCACTGCCACCTCCCGCCCCTCGATTTCCCGGTAGAGCGATGCACCACTGGCTCGGGTGTACTCCACGTCGAGTCCGACGGCAGCCAGCAGCTGGGCCAGCCGGGGCCGGCACCAGTCGGCATAGGGACTGCTGTTGCGCCGAAGCTGTGTGTTCATGCGGCCCTCCCTGCCGGTGCGCCCCACGCAAGCAGGACCGGCACGAGCGCCAGGTCGGCGGCGAGCGCCAGCAGGATGGTGAGCGAGGAGAACAGGCCGAACTGGGCGGTAGGCAGGAAGCCGGAGAGGCCCATCACCAGGAACGCGCCAATCAGGATCGCGCTAGTGGCCACGATGCGGCCGGTGAGCAACGCGCTGGCGGTGGCAACAGCGTTCCGGCGGTCCTCGCCGTTGGCGCGGGCGCGCTGCCAGGCGTGCAGGTAGTGAATGGTGTCATCCACGGTGATACCGACGGCGATGCCGGCGATGAGCACCGTTGCCAGGTTGAGCGGGATCTCGAGCAGGCCCATCAGCCCCAGCACCAATGCACCGGGATAGATCGACACCGCCAGGGCCAGCGTCGCCAGCCGGACCGAGCGGAAGATCCAGATGAGGAGCACGAAGCAGGCGAAGCATCCGATCGCCAGCGATTCCTTCTGGGTCCGGATCACGCCTTCGTCCATCCGAGCCCACAGGTACGGCGTCCCGGTGGGGATGGCGGTCATCGTCGCGGGCAGGTGCCACGCGGCCATCGAGTCGATCGTGCGGGCGAGGCCAAGCAGCTCGTGGCTGCTGGTGCCGCTGGTGAGCACCACGAGCTGCAGCCGACGTCCGTCGTCGCTCAGGAATCCCATGGAACGCAGCAGCGACGCGTCGCCACCGGACGCCGCCATGCCGAAGGGCGACATCACGCTGCGGACCCCGGGCGCGTGGCCGATCGCCTCGGTCCAGTTGCGGAGTGCGTTGACTTCGGATGACTCGAGCGACGCCAGTTCACCGGGAAGCGCCACGACCAGGTTCAGCGCATTGACGGGGAATCCGGCCTGCCGCATCGCTGCATAGTCGGCGGGAACGGTGGTGCCGGCCCGGAAAAAGGCCGCGTAGTCGGTGTCCGCCTTGAGCGAGAGCAGGCCACCCAGCAGCCCAGCAGCTGCCAGGGCCACGACGAGCACGCCGCGCGGCGACTGCCGCAGTGCCTCGAGCCAGTGCCCCGCCGGGCTCACCCGGCGCTCGCGTACCTGGGGAGTCGCGTCGCCCCAGAGCAGCCGCAACAAGGCGGGGGTCAGGGTGAACGCCAGCAGGTAGGCGGCGGTGACACCGAACGCGCCAAAGAAGGCGAGCTGGCGAATCGGCAGCACATCGCTCCCGGCGAAGCCGAGAAATCCTGCGACCGTCGTCGCGCTGGTGCCGAACGACGGCTTCCAGACCGAGCGGATCGCCGCGCGCATCGTGGGGTGACGATGAAAGGCGTGGATGACGTGCACCCCGTCCGCGACCGAGATCGCGATCAGGATGGTGGGGAGCATGATCGTCACCATGTTGAGCGGAAATCCCGCTGCTGCGAGCGCGCCGGCGGTGAGGGTCACGGTGCCGAGGGCGGTGGCCAGCATCGCGGCGGTGTCGCGAACGTTCCGGAAGACCACTCCGCCAATCACTGTCATCAGCAGGATGACCGCCGGGAAGAACCGGATCATGTCGTTGCGTGCGGCGCGATTCAGTTCGCCGTTGATCGCGGCGGTGCCGGCGATGTGCACGTCATGAATCGTGGGCAGCGCAGCGGCGCCGGCCCGGATCCGGTCGAGGAGCACTTCGCGGTAGTTGTCCTGCCGGTCGAGATCGTTGGCGACCTGCACCAGGAACGCCTGGCGGGAATCTCTCTGATCCGGGCGGAAGAGCGTGCGGGTGAGGGCGCTGGATTCCGGCACGTCGGCCGCAGAGAGCACCAGCCCAGCGTGCGATAGCTGGCGAATGTGACCAGCCAGGAGCAGTCGATCGCGTTCTGCATGCTCCGCCGTGGCGCCGGGCTGGTTGACCACGACCAGCAGCCACTCCTGGCCGCCGAACTGCTCTACCGTCTTGCGCCAGGTGGCCAGCGCAGGATCCTCCGCGCCGAACCAGACTGATACCGAGTTGTCGATCCGAAAGCCGATTCCGGCGGCAATCCCGGCCGCCACAATTGCGGCCAGCCATGCCGCCACGATCACCTGCGACCCCCTGCGGGAAAACACCATCCGATCCTCCCGATCGACGTACCAGGAAGGTCGGGTTGGGCCGGCAAGGGGGAGTCAAGCGGCAGGGCGATGCGACGATAAGGCGCCAGCGGGCGACTGTCGAAAGCTCCCTAACCCGTTTAGATTCGGGGGCTTATCCCCGCATCAGTCACCGCTTTACCGCAAAGGATTTCTCGATGAAGATGCTCGTCCTTGGCGCCGGACTTCAGGGCTGTGCCTGCGCCTATGATCTCCTGCAGAGCGACGCCGTTGAGGCGGTCACCATTGCCGATATCCAACCCGACCATCTCCCCAAGTGGCTGGTGGCCGCCGGCAAGGGCAGGCTCAATCCGGTGAAGCTCGACGCCAAGGACGAAGCGGCCGTCGGCAAGCTGATGCAGGGCCACGACGCGGTGATGAGTGCGCTGCCGTACTACTTCAACGGCCCGATGACCCGGCTGGCGATCGCGGCCGGATGTCATTTCGCCGACCTCGGCGGCAACACCGAGATCGTGATGGAGCAGAAGCAGTCGGACTCGGCGGCCAGGGCGAAGGGACTGTCGGTGATCCCGGATTGCGGGCTCGCCCCCGGCATGGTGAACATCCTCGCCGCCGAGGGCATCCGGCGGCTGGACCAGACCGAGCGGGTCAAGATCTACGTTGGTGGCCTGCCGCAGAATCCGGAACCACCCCTCAATTATCAGATCGTATACTCGCTGGAAGGCGCGCTGGACTACTACACCACGCCGTCATGGGTGCTGCGGGGCGGCAAGCCGACCCAGGTCGAGGCGCTCTCCGAGCTGGAGGACATCAAGTTCCCCGAGCCGGTGGGCACGCTCGAGGCGTTCCATACCGGCGGCGGGATCAGCACGATGCCGTTCGCGTGGGAAGGAAAGATCGACACGATGGAATACAAGACGCTGCGCTATCCCGGGCACGTCGATGTCATGAAGCCGATCCGGGAGCTGGGGCTGATCAGCAATGACCCGATCGAGGTGAAGGGGAAGCAGGTGGTGCCGAGGGACCTGTTCATCGCCGCGGTGCAGCCGATGCTGTTCAAGCCGGAGGGGAAGGACCTGGTGGCGCTGCGGGTCGAGGTGTCAGGCACCAAGGACGGGAAGCCGACGACCACGACGTTCCAGTTGCTGGACTACTACGACGAGAAGATCGGCGTGAGCGCCATGATGCGGACGACCGGCTACTCGCTGTCAATCACGGGGCAGATGCAGGCGTCGGGGAAGACCGAGAAGGGTGTGCTGACGCCCGACGAAGCCATGCCGTTTGGGGAGTATGTGAGCGAGCTGGCGAAACGGGGAGTAAAAATCCTGGAAGTGTGAAAGTGTGGGAGTGTTGGGCAGTATTGTACACCACACTGCCCAATACTCCCACACTCCCACACTCCCACACTCCTAGAATGCCCAGCCGCCGGAGAAGTCGAACCGCGCGCCTTCGGGGCCGCCGGCGACCCGGACGCCGAACATCGCATCCCGCAACAGCTGGAACACCAGGCCACCACCGCCCGACACATCGAGGTCGTCGGTGGTGAGCCGCAGGTGCTCGCCTTCGAACACCCGACCCGCGTCGGCAAAACCAACCAGCGTGATGCCTACGGTGTTCTGGATCCAGATCAGCTGCTGACGCACCTCGAGATTCCCGAACAGCACTCCCGTCCCCACCCGGCGTTCGCCGTCGAGCCCCCGGTTGGTGCTGCCGCCATAGACCCTGAGCGGCTTTTCCCAGCCCGGCAACTCGAAGCGGGCGGCGAGGGGTGGATCGCCAAACATGTCTGACGCGCCCACCCGTGCGGCGATGACAGTGCCCCTCCGAAGTTCGTAGTATCCGCGGCCGATGCCGTACAGCCGTTCGTAGCCGTCGCCGCCAGTTCCCAGCTGCCCCCCGAATTCCACCAGCAGGCCATTGGTCGGGTCGAACTCGTTGTTGCGGGTGTCGACGACCAGCGCCAGCCGGCCGCTGGCGTCGTTTTCCTTCAGTGCATCGCCCGCATCCTCACCGAACACCGACGTGGGAGACAGGGCAAACCAGCGATCGGTGCTGACGCTGCCGCCCAGGGCCACTGAGAGCGGGCCCATCAGCGTTCGGGTCAGGTCCGCCTGCGCCCGCCAGGTGGTGCGGTGCACCTGGTAGGCAAACTCGTCGGCTTCTTCGCGGGCGTCGCTCCGCTCGGTGAACTGGCCCACGCCGAAATAGTTGGCCCGGGTGTTCCGCCGCGCATCGAGCCGGCCGGCGACGCGCCAGCCGTCTGCCAGCAGCGGCGCGTGGACGCCGATCTGCGCCAGGCGCGAACCTTCGAGTCCGATGCCGGCCTGGATCCAGGTCTCGGCGCGGTAAGTGACCCGGTCCTGCCAGGGCGCCGGCTGGAAATAGCGCACGCGGGCCATCAGCACGGGGCCTCGCCCGACACCACCCGCAACGTACGGGTAGTAGCTGAGCAGCCAGGGCTGGAAGTCCCTGGCGGTGGAGTCCCCCAGCGGAATGGGCACCTCGGGGTCCTGGGCCGAGAGGGGCGCGGTGGCGGATGCCGCGCCGAGGGCCGCGAGGAGCACCAGCCCTGCGACGCGTTGCGTCATCGAGACCGTTGGTAGAGAAAGGCGCAGTCGCGAAGTGCCCCTTCGCGGCCGTCGTGGGCCGCAAACTGATCGGGATAGAAGGACGCCGCGCCGAAGTCGCCGGCCTTGTTCACGGCGTAGAACTGGAGACCGAAGTCGGGCCGTCCGTCGGGCCGCAGCAGGCGGGGCGGCGTCGCGGCCAGCACCCGCTTCAGCGTTTCGAGGCAGGCATCGGTGGGCTTCATCCCTCGGCGCATGTGCTCCACCGTGAGGAAGCCGCCGCAGACCATGATATTGCTCTCGCCCCGCCCGGTCGAGCCGGCAGCACCGACATCGTTGTCGCAGTACTGGCCGGCGCCCACGATGGGCGAGTCGCCACAACGGCCGGGAATCTTCCAGGAGAGACCGCTGGTGGTGGTGATGGAGGAGATCTCGCCCTTGGTATTCACGACATCGAGATTGATGGTGCCGGTGACGCGGGCCATCTTCTCGCCCTCGGGCACGTCGAGCCAGTCGTCTTCCTTGCCGCGGTTGGCGCGCCACTCGAGCCAGAGCTGGCGGGACCGGTCGGTCAGGAGGTTCTCTTCCTTGAAGCCGTAGGAGAGCGCGAACTGCTTGGCGCCTTCACCCACCAGCATGATGTGGTCGGTGTACTTCATCACCAGCCGCGCGACCTCGCTGGGCGTCTTGATGCCTTCGAGTGCGCCCACTGCGCCGGCCCGGCGGGTGGGGCCATGCATGCAGGAGGCATCGAGCTGCACCACGCCCATCTCGTTGGGGAGTCCGCCGTAGCCCACCGAATTATCGTCGGGGTCGAGTTCCTGGATCTTGACCCCCTCGACTGCGGCATCAAGGGTATCGGTGCCGGCGCTGACCAGCTCGAAGGTCTTGTTGACGGCGCGGAGGCCGTTGCCCGAGGACACCGCGCCGAATCTGGCCACCGGCTTGAGGTGGATGGCGGGCGCCTTCAGTGTGGGCTCGAGGGCGGCAGCCCCGCGAGGCAGCGCCGTGAGAGCAGCCGCCGCACCGGCGGCGCCAACGAAGGTTCGGCGGCTGACAGAATCAGTCACATCTCGCTCCTCGGAGTGATGGCCACGGGGGACCTCCGAATCTAGAGTCGCGAGGCACGCGGCGCGAGGCACGAGTTATAGTTTCAGGATGAATGACCGCCCCTTTGGCCGGCTGTTCCTGCCCGGTCCCACTGACGTGCATCCCGACATCCGCGCCGCCACCGGCGGCCCCATCATGTCGCACCTCGGCCCCGCCATGGCGGAGCTGCTGGAACGGATCGAGGTTCCGCTCCGGGAGCTGTTTCCCACGGTACGGCCGGTGATGCTCGGCACTTGCTCTGCCACCGGCTTCATGGAGGCGGCTGTCCGGAACGGGGTACGGCGGCGGATGCTGGCGGTGGTCGGCGGCTACTTCGGCGAGCGCTTCGCGGCGGTGGCCGAGGCATGTGGCAAGCAGGTAGTGCGGGCAATGGTTCCGCCGGGTGCGACGCTCTCACCGGCGCAGCTGGAGCGCTTCCTTGATGGCCCGCCGATCGACGCGGTGTCGATCTGCCACTCCGAGACCGCCACGGGCGCGCTGGCCGACCTCGAGGGACTCGCCAGGGTCGTGCGGCAGCGGGAAGATCTGCTGCTGCTGGTGGACGGGGTGACATCGCTGGGGGCGATGGAGGTGGACGTCGAAGGGTGGGGGATCGACTTCATCTTCACCGGCAGCCAGAAGGCGCTGGCGCTGCCACCGGGGCTGGCACTGGGCGTGGCGTCGCCCAGGATGCTGGAACGGGCCGCGTCACGGAAGCAGCGGGGATGGTACCTCGATCTGCTCAAGTTCGACGAGGCGGTACGGGCCCACAAACCGACCCAGACCCCCGCGACGCCGCTGATCCTTGCCCTGGCGGCGCAGCTGGATCGGATCGCAGCCAGCGGTGGCCGCACCGCCCGGTGGGAACGTCACGCCACCATGGCGACAATGATGGCGCAGTGGGCTGACGAGCACCCGCGCTATCCCCTGCTGGCCCAGCCTGGTAGCCGGTCGCCGGCGGTGTCGGTGCTGAAAATGCCCGAGGGTGTTTCAGCGACGGCGCTGGTGCAAGGTGTGGCAGCGAGAGGCTACTACATCGCAGCCGGGTTGCCACCGCATGAGCAAACGCTTCTACGTATTGGTCACATGGGCGACCTGACGCCGGAACACATGCAAGGTTTGCTCTCAGCGCTGTCGGAAGCTGTCGCGGAGTGTGATGGAGCGCACAGCTTGCGGAGAATTGTACCTTAGGTTTGGTTCTTGGCGGACGGCGGTGTCGGACGATGCAGTGCGAGAGGTCCGAATACGCCACGGGTGCCCAACCCGCGTGCCGGACTGGTCGCGAGACACCGTCGCCCGTTTTATCTCCTCAAGCAATCCTCTCTACATAAATCTCGCGGGACCGGGCGTGTAGAGGCGCCCGGTCTTCCCTCCTTTTTGAGTGTGGGAGTATTGCAGTGTAGAAGTATTGGGCAGTGTGTCGCGCCGGACCGCCCAATCCTTTCATACTGCCCAAGACTCCTACACTCCCATACTCCTATACGGCGTCGCTCAGGCTGGTGAACGTAAAGTCCTTCACTCGCATCGGCGGAATCAGATGCCCGCTGCGGCGGAGCGGGGTGCCGAGTTCCTCGACGTTGGCCAGCATCGCCACCGGGCTCTCGTTGAACCGGAAGTTCTTGATGGCGTAGGCGATCCTGCCGTTCTCGATGGCGAACGTGCCGTCGCGGGTAAGACCGGTATAGAGCAAGGTCTGGGGATCGACACTTCTGATGTACCACATGCGGGTGACCAGGACGCCGCGCTCGGTGCCCTTGATCAACTCCTCCAGCGATGCCGAGCCGCCGGTCATCTGGATCCGGCCGGGCCCAGGCAGTGGCTCCCGGCCGGTCTTCTCGGCCCAGTACCGGCTGCACGCGAGATTGGCAACGACGCCCTTGTCGAACCAGACGGTGCGCTCCCGAGGCTGCCCGCTGCCATCCCACGGGCTGGAGGGTGTACGCGGGTCGGCGGGGTCGGAGACAATCGTGATGCGCGGGTCCAGCAGCTGCTCGCCCATCCGGGTCTTGCCGCCGGGTGCGGCGAGGAAGCTCCGCCCCTCTTCGGCCCGCCGCAGATCCATGCTGAACATCATGTTGCCTATCAACTCCACCGACGCATCCGGCTCCAGCACGACGGTGTACTTGCCCGGTTCCCAGGCGCGCGGGCTGCGGCTGGCCTCGGCCTTCTCCATCGCGATCCGGCTGGCGGCATCGGCGTCGAGCTGTGACGCGTCGTGCTCGTCGCGGGCGGCATAGCCCGATCCGGTGCCGTCCTCGGTGCGCGAGGTGACCGAGAAGTCGATCCCGGTGGCCCGGCGCCAGCCGAAGAGCCCCGACGAATTGCCCTGGGCGTTCCAGCCGTCGCTGTGCGACAGGAACCCGGCCGTGATGAGCTTCTTCTCCCTCGAGGGCAGCACAGAGCCTGCGGCCGCGGCGGCGCGCTCTGCGGCACCATAGCGCGACGTGGGCTCGAACCACTCTGTGGTCGGCGAATATTCCTGCGGCCCCAGCGGCGGCATCCACTCGGGATCTTCCGGCATCAGCTGCGCCAGCTCTTCGGACCGCGTCACCACCGAGGCGATGGTGTCGTCGTCAAAGGCGTTGGCGGAGGCGCTGCCGGACTTCTTTCCGTAGCTGGATGTCACCCGCAGCGAGGTGTTCTCGGTGACGCCCGAGGTGGAGACCGTGTTGCGGGCGAACCGGACGTTGCCGGTGCGGCCGCCGCTGATGGAGACCTCGCAGTGCTCCGCCTTGGAGCGGCCGAGAACCTTTTCGATCAGGGCGCGGGCTTCGCGTTCGTCGAGCGGCATCAGAGTTTCCTCGCGGTGTTGATCACGGTGATGTCGTCGAAGCGGGACGTGGAGCATCCATGGGAGACGGGGCTGACCTGGCCCGGTTCGCCCTTGCCGTCGTTGAAGGACCCGCCCATGCGGTAGTCGCGCCGGTCGCAGATGGCGCTGCACGAATTCCAGAACTGCTGGGTGTTGGCCTGGTAGGCTACGTCCCGCAGCATGCCGGTGATCTTCCCGCCCTTGATCTCGTAGAAGAGCTGGCCGCTGAACTGGAAGTTGTAGCGCTGCTGGTCGATGGAATACGACGAGTCGCCTACGATATAGATGCCGTTATCAACGCCTGACACCATCTCCTCGGGTGTCATCGGTGTCTTGCCCGCCTGAAGCGAGACGTTGGGCATCCGCTGGAACTGGACACTGGCCCAGTCGTCGGCGTGGCAGCAGCCGTCGGACTCCTTCTTGCCCAACACGTGGGCCTGGTCGCGGATGGTCTGATAGTCCACCAGGATTCCGTCCTTGACCAGCATCCATTCCTTGCACTTGACCCCTTCGTCATCCCAGCCGGCAGCCGCGAGCGAGTGGGGCTGGGTGCGGTCGGCGACGAAGTTGACGATGGGTGAACCGTAGTTGAACGACTTGCTCTTCCACTTGTCGAGGGTCGCGAAGCTGGTGCCGGCGTAGTTGGCTTCGTAGCCGAGCACCCGGTCGAGCTCGGTCGGATGGCCCACGCTCTCGTGGATGGTGAGCCAGAGGTGCGACGGGTCGAGGACCAGAGTGTACTTGCCGGGAGTGACCGACCTGGCGGCAAGCTTCTCCTTCGCGTGTTCGGGAGCGCGGCCGGCGTCTTCGATCATGTCGTAGAAGGTGCCGTACTTGGACGTACCGGGACCAGCCACCTTGCCGGCGGGACGGCCCGAGAGGTATTCCCACCCCATGCCCATCGGCGCCGAGAGTTCGCTGCGGCTCTGGAAGCGGCCGGTGGCGGAGTCGGTGACGGTGACGTTGAGGCCGGGGATCTGGCGATGGATGTCCTGCTCGGCGTAGGTGCCCTCGGTGGACGCGAAGTAGCGCTGTTCGTTGACGAAGCGCAGGCTGGCGTTGACGAACCGCGCGCCGGCACCGAGCGCCGCGGCGCTGGCAGCGGTGAGGAGGTCGGCCTTCTCAGAAAGCGGCACCTCGAACGGGTTCTTCTCGATGGGCGTCTTCCAGCTCACCTCGCCGTAGCCGGGCACCGGGGCGAGCTGCACCGGCTCGGTCTGGAGCCGGGCGTTTGCCTTGGCGATTGCCACTGCCTCGCGTGCAGCACGCGCGACGCCTTCTGGTGTCAGGTCGTTGGTGGCGGCGAATCCCCAGGTACCGCTGGCAATGACCCGAACGCCGCAGCCGTACGACTCCGAGTTGGAGACGCTGGAGATGCGGCCATCCCGCGCGCTCATCGACTGGCTGAGGTAGCGGTTGAGGCGCGCGTCGGCGTAGGTGGCACCGGCGGACTTCGCGGCCGTGAGCGCGGCATCGGCGAGCGCCTTGCGATCCGCGCTGGGGATCGGGGTCAGCGCGCGGGCGATCTCGGCGTCGAGTCCGCGAAAGGAGGGCAGCGCGGCCACAGCCGCGGCGCCGCTGGTGTACTGGAGGAAGTTTCGTCGGCGCATCAGGCTAGTGGGAAGTGGGAAGTGGGAAGTGGGAAGTGGGAAGCTAGCGACGCCGCACCTCGTCCGGCGCCTTGTCGTTGCACACCTCGATGAAGCGGGCTCGGCGGAGCAGCCCGCGCTCGCTGCGGTCGGCGAACCCGACCCGGGCCACCAGCGCAGGCGAGACCCAGTGGGTCCTGCCGCCGGCCGGAACCAGGCTGCCAAAGGGAGAGGTGCGGCGGCGGAGGCGACGGAGGGTAGGGGCCAGGCGAGCGAAAGCGTCGTCGTCATAGGCACGTGCTACCGTACCGACGTACCGCAGCCGTCCATTCTCGTACTGACCCACCAGCAGCGCCTCGGGACGACGATCACCATCCGCATCGGCGAAGCCGCCGATGACGAAGTCGTCGCGCTGGGCGCAATCGATCTGGAGCCAGTCCTGGGAAAGGCCGCTGTGGTAGGCGCTGCCGGCGCGCTTGGCGACGACACCAGTCGCAGCCAGGCCAGCCCGGATGAGCTGGTCCAGACTGCCGATTGACGGAACGGCCCGGAAGCGGCTGTCCCACGAGACCACATCGCGCAGCACGGCTCGGCGGTCCTCGATAGGCAGTGACGTGAGGCAGGCACCCTCGAAGTGGAGGCAGTCAAACACCTGGAAGGACCGGCCTACCACCACGCCATCGAGAATGGCGTCACCCCGGACTGCGTGGGGCAGATGGCCCGCCAGCTCCGGGGCGTGAGGCCCCGGAGGAGCGCCCTCGGTGCCCACCAGCCGGGCTCGGCCCCGGAAGACATGGGCAATGGCCCGCCGGCCCCGAAGCAGCGGCTCCCAGTACCAGTCGCCCCGCAGCGCCCGGGGCTCGACAGCCGCCGCGCGCATGGGCTCGATCCGGTCCGGGGCTGCTCCCCACAGTGCCAGGGCGCCAGGCAGCTGCCTGACTCTTCGATTCAACGCCATTGTCTCCACGGAATGACGAACGAAACCCGATTATCCACGCCGGGGCCGGTTTTCCACGGCCTCGGTCGGGTTTTCCACGTGGTTCTCAACACAAGTTGTTGACAGAGAATGACTTAGACACTTCTACCGTAGGAAATGCGGGGCATTCGCGCAAGGGGAAGGCGGGGAGCCGCCCCACCGCCTAGTCGGTCGCCGGCGGCAGCGTGCTCCCCAGGACCCGCTTGAGCGTGGACAGCATCGGCGTGTCGGCCCGTCCCAGCGTGGCGACGACTTTGGCTCGAAGGGCCTCGTACTCCATGGCGGCCGAGGTGGACTTGAAGCTCACCACGCCGCCGCTGATCTCGTACGAGCCGCCTTCGGCCTCCAGCACGCCCAGCATCGCGGAGATATCGGTCAGGAGCCGGTCGGCCCGGGCAGACGAGGCTTCGCTCTCACCCAGCGTGGCCGCCTTGTCCCAGGCTGCCGACTGCGACTTGCTCCACTCCCCGTTCTGCTGCATGGCCGAGTCGCGATAGCTCGCGTCGAGCTGTTCATCCCGCGCGCGATAGCCACGCAGGAAGTTGCTGGCGCCGGCAATCGACACACGGAGCGAACCCAGCTTGTCCACCGTGAGGCGGCTCTCGGCGAAGAGGTTGGCGAGACCAGCGCTCCGCAGCTGGGCTTCGAGCGCGCGGGCCGCGTCATCGTACGCGGCACGATAGCGCGCGGCGAGGGCCGAAGGCGTCATCACATCAGTCGAGCCGGCAAGTGGAGCGGACGTAATGGACTGCACTCGCGACATCCGGGGCGCAGACGGTACGACGGTCCGGCCGGAATCGACCCGCGCCGGCGCCGCAGGCACCATTTCATCGGAGACCTGCATGTATCCGGAAGGCAGCACTTCCAGCGAGCGCGGATCGGGCGTCGCCGGAGCCACGATGGGCTGCGGCGTAGAAGCCAGACTGGTCGATGCCACCGGCTGCGGCGGCTCGGTCGTGTCGGCCGTGGCGGGCTTCTCCCTGCCGGAAAGCATCAGGCCGGCAGCAGCCACCAGTGCCAGACCGGCTGCGGCGTAGATGTGGCGGAGCCGGATGTGGGGCAGCTTGAAGGACGGGAGCGACCTGCGGCGGCTGATGTCGATCAGGATTTCGTCTTCCGGCGCGTCACGAAGGTCACGCGACAGCGGCGCGGCAGCAGCCACGACCGCCTCGATGTGGCGGGGCGTCGGTGCCGGCGCATGTGAATACAGCGGCGCAGTGGGCACCGACTGGGCAACGAGGGCGACCGGCGGCGTTACGCGGGCTGGGGCTTCCAGGTGCGCTGGGGGCAATTCGATGTCGTTGCTGAACGGGTCGACCCGTTCTGCTGCTGGTGCAGCTGGTACCGGCTTCGGCGCGGGAACAGGTACGGATACGGGCGCAGGTGCCGAGGCCACGCGAGCCGACGGGGGCGCGTAAGGCGACCGGGGCTCATTCTCGATAAAGAGCAGTTCGCGGGTCCGCTGGGCCCGGTCCATTCGCGGCTGGGCTTCGGGCACTGCTGCCTTGGGAGCCGAGGCCGGCCGCTGGGCCGACGCGCGCTTGAAGTGCGGATGGAAATCGATGGGGAGCCACTTGTTCGACGAGTTGTGCCAGATGCGGGCGTGGGCGGAGACGACGCCATTCTGCACGGCCTTGGCGAATTCGTCGAAAGACTTGAAGAGCGCTTCCTCGCCGGGGCGAAGCTCGATCCGGTACATAGACAGCCCTGGTCGGATGGTCGAAGTGAAGAGGGTCCGCGCGCGAATGGGCGAAATCCATGCCCGACTCGACAGCGTCCCCACAACGACTTGGGCCGCGAGTGTAAGATCTTGCACTAGACCGCGTTGGCGAATCGCGAGGCCAGTACGGTGCAGAATGATGCGTGCTGGCCGGGCACCCAAGGGCATGGCAGGCTGCGAGACTTTCCCCTTACATTTGAGCGCTGAGAGCCAGTGTGGGAGTGTTGGGCAGTGTGGGAGTATTGGGCAGTGTGATTCAACTGGGGGTGGGCATGTCAGAACATACCGAGGAGATGAAAGTCTCCGGTGAGGGGCTGGTGGCGAAGGTGAAGGAGCTGGTGCGCGAGGGGAACGTGCGCCGGATCAAGGTCAAGAACGCGGATGGGCGGGCGCTGATCGAGATACCGCTGACGGTGGGTGTGGTCGGGGTGGCGCTGATCCCAATCTGGGTGGCGCTGGGCGCCATTGCGGCGCTGGCGGCGGATTACACCCTCGAAATCGAGCGCAAGGCAAGCTGATCGGCTACCTTGCGCGCCTAACTGAATACAGGAGCAGGTGCGGCATGAAGGCTTCGGACATCCGGAAAGGGCACATCCTCATCATGGATGGGGCGCCCTGCCGAGTGATGGATTTTCAGCATCGGACCCCCGGCAACCTCCGGGCATTTGTCCAGGTGCGGCTGCGCAACCTGTTGTCGGGCAATACGTTCGACACCAGGCTCAGCGCCACTGAGAACGTGGAATCGGCCCGGATGGACACCAAGGAGCTGCAGGTGCTCTACCGTGACGGCAGCGGCACCCACGTCATGGACCAGTCGAGCTATGATCAGTTCATGATCGACGACGAGACCGCGGGCGACGCGGCCCAGTGGCTGGAGCCGGGCATGACCTTCCAGGCGGAATGGCTGGACGGCCGCCCGATCGGGCTGCAGCTGCCACCGGTCATCGAGCTGGAGATCGTGGAGACGGCGCCCGCGATGCGGGGCTCGACCAAGACGGCGAGCAGCAAGCCGGCCAAGCTGTCCAACGGCGTGACGGTGCAGGTGCCGGAATTCGTGTCCGAGGGCGAGCGGGTGCGGGTGGACCCGCGGTCGGGGCAGTACCTGGAGCGGGCGAAGTAATCAGAACCCCAGCAAATCCTTGATGGCCTTGCCGAACGCTCCGCCGATCCCTTCGAGGGTTTCCCAGAGCGACGCCTGATGGTCGTCGCAGTAGCTGGTGGGTTCGGTGCCCGACTTGAACCACTCCCGTTGGGTGACGGGGCAGTACTGATTGGCCAGCTCGCCGTTGTAGCTGTCGATCACTTTCATTACCAGGCCGGCCGGCGGATCCCAGTGGGCGTTGGTCCCGCCCTGCCACCCGCGCCGATAGAAATCTGCAAAGGCGGGCGCCGCAAGGCGCCCGCCTGATGCGTTATACCCCAGGGACATCGGCGTGTCATACCCGAACCAGAAGCCCGCCACCAGGCTGGGCGTGTAGCCCACGAACCAGACATCGTTGCCTTCGTTGGTGGTGCCGGTCTTTCCCGCTATCGAGTCGCGCACACCGGCCCGCCGGACTTCGAATCCGGTGCCATGCTGTACCACGGTCTGCAGCATCGAGGTGACCTGGAACGCCTCGCGCGGATCGAGAATCGATTCGTGCACCAGCGTGTCGCGCTCCCAGATGAGGCTGCTATCGCTCCGGGTGATGCGGGTGACCAGCGACGGGGTGATGCGATACCCGCCGTTGGCAAATGGCGCATACGCCGCCACCAGCTCGAGGGGGGTCACCTCGGCTGCGCCCAGCGCCAGCGCGGGCACACTCGGCAGCCCACTTCTGATGCCCATGCGCTCGGCGAAGGAAATGACCGAACTCAATCCGACCTGCTGCGCCAGCCGAACGGTGGCCGCATTGGCCGAGAGCATGAGCGCGCGGCGCATGGTGAGCTGACCCGAGTACTCGCCGCCGTAGTTGTCGGGCTCCCACGTCTCGCCCGTGGGCAGCTCCATCTCGATGGGTGAATCGTCCAGCACCATGGCCGGCGAGTAGCCCTGTGCCAATGCTGCGCCGTAGACAAACGGCTTGAAAGCGGATCCTGGCTGGCGCCGTGCCGCGAGGGCGCGACTGAACCCGCCCCGCTCGTAGGTGCTGCCGTTGACCAGCGCGCGGATTTCTCCGTTCCTGGGGTCGAGCGCCACCATCGCGCCCTGCACCGACGCGTCGCGCCGGCGTGACGCCTCGGCGTTGCGCTCGATGCGCGTGGCCTGGGCCCGCACCGCCCTGGCTGCTGCCTGCTGGGCCCGGGAATCGATGGTGGTGTGGACCACCACGTCGGCCATCGCGTCGGCATCGTCTCCCAGCAGGGAGTCCACCACCGCACGGATGGGATCGAGCGCGTCGACCTGATCCGACTCGGGATACCACCCCTTCTCCTCGATCTCGAGCGGCCTTGCCCTCGCCTCGCGCGCGGCCTCCGGCGTCACCCGGCCCTGCTGCTCCATCAGGGTGATCACAAGGTTGCGCCGCGCCAGCGCACGCTGGGGATTGCGGCGCGGGTTGTAGGAGGACGGTCCCTTGGGGAGCGCCGCGAGTGTGGCAGCTTCCTCGAGTGCGAGGCGTCCCACACCCTTGCCGAAGAGGTCCCGGCTCGCGGCCTCCACGCCGTACACGCCGTTGCCGAGGTAGATGACGTTGAGATAGAGCTCGAGGATCTTGTCCTTGGAGAGGTTCTTTTCGAGCTTCCGTGCCAGCGCCAGTTCAATGAGCTTGCGCCGGAAGGTCCGCTGCAGCGCCATTTCAGGGATGAAAGCGTTGCGCACGACCTGCATGGTGATGGTGCTGAATCCCTCCGCTACGCCCATCTCGCGCACATTGGCAAAGAGCGCCCTCACCGCGCTCCGGAAGTCGATGCCGCCGTGATCGTAGAACCGGCGGTCTTCCACCGAGAGGAAGGCGTCGCGCACCACCTGGGGAACGGTGTCGAGGGGAATGTTGACCCGGCGAACGTACTGCAGACGGCCCAGCATGGCGCCCTCACGGTCCAGGACCGGGCTGCCCTCGCGGGGTTCGTAGCCCTGGAGCGATTCGGTGGACGGGCATCCGCGGAAGCCGCAGGTAGTGGCGAACGCGAACGCGGCTACGAGGACCACTGCCGCGACGGCGGCAGTCGTGACCAGCCAGTGCTTCCGGATCCAGTGATGTGCGGGGTGGGCCTGGACTTTATCGGCCCAGGAGTCGAGCCGGGTGTTGGCGCGGTCGAGCCAGCGGGCGGCTCGAGCGCGGAATTGGTGCAGGTCGTACATCTCCCAAAGATACTTCAGGACTTCCCACTTCCCACTTCCCACTTCCCACTTCCCACTTCCCACTAGTTACACCGCGAGCACCGCCCTCCAGCGTGGCAGGTCGTCGAGGATGAGGCCGGTGCCGCGAACCACACAGGTGAGTGGATCGGGGTCCAGATGGACCGGGAGCCCGGTCTCGAAGGTGATGAGGTCGGCCATCCGGCGGATGCTCGCGCCGCCGCCGGTGAGGGTAATGCCTCGAACCAGCACATCGCTCGCCAGTTCGGGCGGGGTGACTTCCAGCGCCTGGCGAATGCCGTTGATGATCTTCTGCAGCGCTTCCTGCAGCGCGTCGCGGATACCGGAGGAGTCCACCACCACGATGCGCGGCAGGCCCGACACCAGGTCGCGACCACGGACTTCCATCGAGAGTTCCTGGTCCAGCGGCATTGCGCTGCCCACTTCCATCTTGATCTGCTCCGCCGAAGGCTCGCCGATCAGGACGTTGTAGGTCTTGCGCATGTACTGCACGATGGCCTGGTCGATCTCGTCGCCGGCGGTGCGGATCGAGGCATCGCACACGATGCCGTTGAGGGCGATGACCGCGATGTCGGTGGTGCCGCCGCCGATGTCCACGATCATGCAGCCGGTGGGTTCGTCCACCGGCATGCCGGCGCCGATTGCCGCTGCCATCGGCTCCGACACCATGAACATCCGCTTGGCGCCCGCACCTTCGGCGCTGTCGCGCACCGCGCGGCGCTCGACTTCGGTGATGCTGGACGGGACGCACACCAGCACGGTCGGCTTGACCCGCACGATGTGACGGTCGAGCACCTTCCGCAGGAACATCCGCAGCATCTGCTCGGCAATGTGGAAGTCGGCGATCACACCATCCTGCATCGGCCGCACTGCCCGGATCCCTTCCGGGGTCCGCCCCAGCATCCGCTTGGCCTCGTGCCCCACTTCCACGATCCGCCCGGTGGCGACGTCCACGGCCGCTACGCTGGGTTCGTTGAGAACCACCCCTTCGCCCTTGACCAGGACCAGGGTGTTGGCGGTGCCGAGGTCCACGGCAACCTGTCGGGCCGGGCGCCAGGTACGGGGACGAAGCGGCTCGGCTGGTGACGGCTGAGCGTCCTGCGGTTCGGGCTGGAGGGCTGCGGACACGGGATGATCCTTCCGGCGCGGGAATCGTTGCAGAACTCCCTCCGGCCCGCAGTTCACGCGGGTGGGATGGCGGTCTGGATACAGTTCCGGGCTTCGAGTCCAAGAACCGTGCCAGTTAGATTTGCCCGCCATGTCTGCCCCTTCCTTGGTGCTTCCCACCCGGCTCGAGCTGAAGCAACTGCTCGATCTTGCACTCCCCGTCGTGGTGGTGCAGGTGGGGCTCATGATGATGGGCGTGGTGGACTCAGTGATGGTGGGCCATGTCTCCGCCGCGGCACTCGCCGGGGTGGCGCTGGCCAACGTCTATTTCTTCGGCGTGTCGATCTTCGGGGTCGGGACGCTGATGGCGCTCGACCCGGTGGTCAGCCAGGCGGTCGGTGCCGGCGACGAAGAGTCGATCGCGCGTGCGGTATGGCGTGGTCTGCTCCTCGCGCTGGCCATCAGTATTCCCAGTTCCATCCTCCTTCTGTTCACCGGACCGGTGCTCGCGGCGCTGAACCAGCCCGCCGAGATCGTGCCTGTCGCGCACGAGTACACGCTGCGCATCATCCCCAGCGTGGTAGCGTTCTTCGCGTTTGGGGTGTTCCGCCAGGTGCTGCAGGCGATGGGGCGGCTCGCGCCGATTGTATGGGCGACGCTGATCGCCAATGTGTTCAACGTGTTCGGCAACTGGATCCTGATCTTCGGCAAGCTCGGCTTCGAGCCGATGGGTGCCAACGGGTCGGCGTGGTCCACCACGATATCCCGATGGCTGATCATGCTGGTGCTCCTGTTCCTTGCATGGGACGAGCTGCATGGTCACCTGCGCCGCTGGCATCGCTCGGTGCTGGACCTCGCTCCGCTGGGACGCATGCTCGCGATCGGGGCACCGATCGGAATTCACATGCAGCTGGAGTTCGGGGTCTTCGGTGGCGTCGGCCTGCTGATGGGTCAGTTCGGCACGCCGGCCGTAG
>JAICQR010000078.1 GCA_025937755.1 Gemmatimonadales bacterium
CAATGGCCGCCGGCCGAGGCGAAGTCCGGTGCCTCACAGGAACCCACCGTATGGATGTGGATCGCGTGCTCTCCCGGCGTCACGCCGTGGAGCATGCCACTCAGCGAGACCCCGCCCCCGGCATCGGACACGATCAAAGTGCCCAGCACGACGCCAGCCGCGTCCCGGACTTCGGCGCTGGCGGTGGCGGTGACGGGGGCCGTGGCCGCAGCAGTCGCACTGTCGGTGGCGAGAGTATCAGCGGCCCGGTTGTCGGCCGACGTACAACTGGCCAGCGCCGCGATCGCGGCGATGGCCATGGTGTGTTTCAAGCTGCCATGCATGGAAGACTCCAGGCTCGGGTCAGGTGGTAACGGCGCAGGAGCCGTCTTCACAGGCGGCCTCCCCCTCAGGCGTCGTAGTTGCAAGATAGGCCTGCTGCACCTCCTCCAGCATAGCAACAAATGCCGACACTGGCTGTGCGCCCTGGATCACATGGGTGCCGTTGATCACGAATGTGGGCACCGCTCGCACCCCGATCTGGTGGGCCTCGGCGATCTGGGCGCGGACTTCAACGGCTCCCTCGCTCGAATCCAATACTTCCATGACGCGCTCTGCCTTCATGTCCACCGAGGCAGCCAGCCCGCTCAGAAGGTCGTGATCAGAAACGTCCCCGCCGTGCGTGAAGTGCGCCGCGAACAGCTTATGCAGCAGCGCGCGTCCCACCTCCGGTCCGTACTCGGTGTGCGCCAGCCAGAGCAGGCGATGTGCATCCAGAGTGTTGGCAGCAACGGCCCTGCTCCAGTCAAAGCGAAGACCTTCGCTCCCGGCCGCTACGGCGGCATGATCCAGCATCGCCCCCGCGCGCGGCCCGTAGCGTCCCTCCAGGTACTGTTCGATGGGAACGCCAGTGGACGGCGCGTCGGGGTCGAGCTGGAACGGACGATGTATGACTTCAACGGACTCGGGTGAAGCGAGCGCCGACAGCGCCCGCTCCAGCCGCACCTGCCCGATATAGCACCACGGGCAGCTGATGTCCGAGTAGACCTCGATTTTCATGATGACTCCTTATGCCTGCGCTGCGGCCTCTGCAGCGGCGACCGGCGCGGGGCGCCGGATCACCAGGTTGAGCAACCCACCCGCGGCGCCGAGGGCGAGCACTGACCCGACCAGCACCGGAGCAGTCATCGAAATCCCCAGCGCCGCATCGAGCGACCGCGCGCCTGGCCCAGTGAGTGCCAGTGCAATGGAGAGCGCTCCATAGACCAGGGGAACCTCGAAACCGCCGCTGGTGTAGAACACGCCCTTGCCCCAGTGGACCGTGCCGGCGGCGACGATCATCACCGACAGGATCAACGCGGGACCGATCGGGCCCAGCAATCCCAGGGCGATGAGCAGGCCACCGCCTACCTCACTGATGGAAGCGGCATACGCGAACGGCTTGCCGGGGCGGTAGCCGAGTTGTTCGAAGAAGCCGGCAGTGCCCGTGATGCCATGCCCGCCGAACCAGCCGAACAGCTTCTGGGAACCGTGGCCGACGAGCATGACGCCCAGGGCGAGCCGGGCAATCAGCAGGCCGGCGTCGAGCGTTGAAGGAGCGATGGCAGTGGACATGGGACTAACCTCTTCCAGGGTGGTGGTGTGAATTCCTCACGCCACCAGTATATATGTTATCACATTAAATGTCAAGACACCTGTAAACCCCCGCGGGATGGCTCTATCTTGGCTCCATGACCAGCCCCGCTTCCCCTCCCGCAGCCCCGGACCGCAACTCTGACGAGGCCCGAGCCCGCATCCGCGAGGCCCTGCTCACGGCCACCAAGGTGGCCGTGGGAACCCACGCGGGCGAAGAGGTCCGGGTCCGGATGATGCACCCCGGCGCCTGGATACCGGACGACCCTGCGGCCCGGCCCCTGGTGTACCTGGCCTCGATGAAAACCGACCCCAAGATCCGGGAGATGAGCGCCCGGCCCGAGGTCGCGCTGCTGCTGCACGAGTCGCCCACCGGTGAGGAGCACACCAGCTGGGAGATGGAGATCACCGGCCGGGCTGAAGTAGTGCGGGACGCAGACGAGCGCTCGCGCGCCAAACTGGCGACGATGCGTACGTCCTCGATCGTCCAGTATCTCGACTCGACGAATCAGATCGACCTGCTCGCCTTCGTGCGGGTCACCCCCCGGTTCATGAAGCACCGGGTATTCGGGGAGATCGTGGCCGGCCGCCCGCCGTCGATCCTGGAATTCGCGGAAGCCGGACACGACCGCCCGGGTGACCTGGCACTGCTTCAGCGCAAGCTGGGCGTGTGGAAGGAGACGGTGCGCTGGGCCTCGCTCACGGTCAGCGCTGCCTCGGTTGCAGTGGGCGTCGCAGCGTCGTTCGCCGCCACGGGCGCGGTACACTGGGGTTGGGCAGTGCTCACCCTGATCGCGGCGGTGTCGCTCCAGGCCTGCACCAACATCAAGAACGATCTGGATGACCAGTTGAGCGGTGCGGATGACCTCAACCGGACCCCGATCCTCGGCCTCACCGGCGGCTCCCGGGTGCTGCAGCGCGGGCTCTCGACCCGGCCCGACCTGCTGGTGGCGGCCCTCGCCTTCGGCGTGGTGAGTGCAGGAATCGGACTGTACTTCGCGCTGGCCGGGCGGCCGGCGGTGATCCTGTTCGGGTTGGCGGGACTGGCGATCGGATGGATCTATACCGGTGCGCCGGTCCGGCTCGCCAACCGCGGCCTGGGAGAGCTCGCCGTGGCGGTCGCGTTCGGCGTGGGGATGATCTGCGGTGCGGCGTATGTGCAGACCGGCGCCGTTCCGGGCATCGCGCTGGCGGCGTCCATCCCCGTGTCGCTGCTGGTTGCGCTGATCCTGTTCATCAACGGCTTCCAGGATGCGGCCAGCGACGCCCAGGTCAGCAAGCGAACCATGGTGGTTCGCCTGGGACTCGAGCGCGCCAGTCGTTTCTATCCGCTGCTCGCGGGTTCGGCTGCGCTTGCCCTGATCGTCCTGGTGCTGCTGGGCGCATTGCCGATGCTGGCACTGCTCGGCCTGGCGGGCGTCCCGCTCTTTGCCCGCGCCACCCGGGTGGTCCGCCGCCACTACAACCAGCCCATGGAACTGGTTCCCGCCAATGCCTTCACGGTGGTGGGACACCTCGCCAGCTCACTGGCGCTGAGCGTTGGATTGGTATGGTCGGGATTGGGCGGCGGGATGCAACCGGCGGTGCTGGCTGTAGCGGCGGCAGGTCTGGCAGCGCTGCTCTACTACAATCGGTCGATCGGGCGGCTGGCAGCGGCGTTCTATGGAGTGCGGGACGCGGTCACCAGGGGGGCGTGAACCCAGCCGGCGCGCCCGGCTTGATTACCACTTGACCCATCAGGCCACAGGTTTTCCGACACACAAGTGGGAGCGCCTGCCATGTTCCTCGCCTACCGCCGCTGGACCGCAGCATTCCTCGGAACCGTGGCGATCGCCGCGTGTTCGTACGGCACCGTCAAGGTCCGCTCGCTCGAGACACCGACCGCAACTGATGCCACGTCCGTCGCTACGCCGGTCAAGGCGCACCTTTCGGACGGCAGCACCGTCCTCTTCCCGCAGGGGGTCGCGCTGGCTGACGGAGAGTTGCTGGGTGCCGGCCAGCGGGTGGGCCTCCGGCTGGAATCGCTTGGTGACGTCAGCCGGCTCCCGCTGGACTCGGTTCTCGGGATGGAGACATACGAGCGCGAGGTATCCGCTGGCGCAACCGCCGCGCTTTCCAGCCTCGCGGTGTTGACCGGGGCAGTCGCTACCGCTGCCCTCGCCGTGGCGATCTTCGGCTCCTGCCCGACCTTCTATGCCGACTCTGCCGGGACCTGGGCGCTCGAGGCCGAAGGATTTTCGTACAGCATCGCCGCACTCTACGAGTCGCGTGATGTAGACCGGCTCCGCACCACCCTGCGCGCCGATGGAACCGTGCAACTCGAGGTCCGGAATGAGGCGCTCGAGACCCATTTCATCAATCAGCTCGAACTCCTCGACGTGCATCATGCCACGGGAGAGACGGTCCTTCCAGACGCCGATGGGAGGCCCGTTGCCGTAGGGCCGAAGCAACCGGCGCTCCGCGCGTGGGCCGGAACGGGCCAGGACCTGCGAGCTATCCTGGCTGCGGCCGACGGGCAGGTGACCCGTGAGGAGCTCGATGGCCAGGAGCTGGATCCGGCAGGACTGGACCGGCGGATTGACCTGGAATTGCCGGTGCCGCCGGGCGCCGATTCGATGGCGGTGGTCCTCCGGCTCCGGAACTCGCTCCTCAACACGGTGCTGCTGTACGACGTGATGCTCGGCTCGCGCGGTCTTCGATCGCTCGAGTGGCAGTCAACCACGCTGCGCCAGATTGGTCCCGCGCTCGAGGTTGCGCAGTGGTATTCCGGGAACATGGGCCTCACGCTACTCGAGCTCACGGCCGAGGGCACCCGGGAAGTAGCGCACTTGCGCGATACCGGACCGATTGCGTTCAAGGACGTGGCCTTCGTGATCGCCGCACCGCGGAGCCCCACCGTTCGGCTCCGGCTCGAGTACGTGGTTGACAACTGGCGCATTGACCAGCTGTCTGCCGCCCCGGTCCGGCGGCCCGAGATGGACGTGCTGCCGCTGGCCGCAGCACTGGATCCCGCCGGCGCGAGCAACGATACCGTGCGCGAACTGCTCGCCAGCGCCGACGGGCACTATCTGCAGACATCGCCCGGCCAGCGCTTCACGGCGGTATGGCAGCCGAAGCCGCTTTCCCCTGGCCTGTCGCGCACTTTTCTCCTGGCTTCCCAGGGGTATTACAGCGAATGGATGCGGCAGGCCTGGATCTCCCAACCGCGTGACACCACCGCCTTCGTACCAGACCGCACGACCATTGCGACCGCGGTCAAGCTCTGGCGCGGTGCGCGGGATTCGCTGGAGCGGGAGTTCTTCAATTCACGCCTGCCGGTGAGGTGACCATGACACGGATGGCTATCGCCGCGCTTGCGCTGGCCTCGCTCGTGGGCGGCTGCAGGCTGGGACCAGAAGTGCAGACCTACATGCCGGCCAACACTCCGGCCGGGGTGGAACTGACCGTGCCCGTGGGCGAGGAGTCGGTCACTGGCGAACTGCTCTCGGTCCGCGACACCGAACTCATCCTGGTGATCCACCAGCCCGATCCGGACAGCGCCGGGTTGCCGCGGCTGGCCAGAGTGCTGGCGCCTCGTGCATGGTCACCCAAGCAGATGGAACGTCATCGTCTGCTGTCGCGCTACCCGCAGGGCGTGTCGTCGCAACTCGAGGCCAGGCTGGCTGCGGCCTATGAGATGGAGAGCATCCCATGGCTGCCGTAGCGCGCGCCGGGTTGATCCTCGTCCTGACTGGGCTGGCCAACCAGGCGGCGGCGCAGGAGTCGCCGTCGCCTTCCCGGCAGGATTTCATCGCCATCGTGCGTGAGGCCACGGCACGTTATCGTGATCGTGCCGTCGCGATCTCGGATGGCTACCGGCCCATCGGTCCCGATTTCCCCGGGATGGGTGAGCACTGGATCAGTGTTCCGCTGCTGCTCAAGGGTGAGGTGGATCCCAGGCGGCCGCCCATCCTCGAGTACGCGACCTTCGGGAACGAGGTGACGCTGGTCGGGGCCGCCTTTGCCGTGTTGCTCAAGTCCGGCGAACGGCCTCCATCCGGCGCCATGCCGGTGGCAGAGACCGACTGGCACTACCACAGTGGCACCGTGAGTGAGGAGAGCTTCGTGGCGTCGCACGCGGCGGGAGGGCACCAGCATGACAGCGGGCCGGCCATCGCGGTTCTGCACGTCTGGGCCTGGTACCAGAACCCCGACGGGCCATTCGCCACCGACAACTGGGCCCTGCCCTTCGCACGGCTGGGACTGCCCGTGCCCAGCAGCGAGCCGAGCACCGATGCCTGGCATGCCGTGGCGCTCGCGGCGGGCGGCGAACGCTATTACCTGGCGCTGCTTGCGGCATCAGACACTGCACCTCCCGACTCGGCGGTGCGCCAGCAACTGGGGAGTGCCGCCTCTGCCCTCCGGGAACTGCTGGCACGCGGCGACGAGGAACTTGATCTCGCGGCCCAGCGATGGAAGGCGCTACGGCATTCGGTCCGCGGCCTGCCATGAACCGTCCCAGGCAGCCACACCTTGCCGAACCGACGCCGGGAGCCGATATCTAAGGCGTCCACGATTACAGCTGTAATGCTCCCGAGCGCGCCGGCCCCCCGTCCGGCCCCCTATGGTCACGCTGAACGCGCGGCTCGAGCAGGCGCTTTCTCCCCGGTATACCGGCCTCGCCGAAATCGCGAGCGGCGGTATGGGCGTAGTCTTTCGCGCACGCGATGTCACGCTCGACCGCCCGGTGGCGATCAAGGTTCTGGTGCCCGAACTCGCGACTGCCACCGGCGCTGCTCGCTTCCGGCGTGAGGCACAGATCCTTGCCCGGCTTTCCCATCCCAACATCGTGCCGGTCCACGCCGCTGATGAGGCCAGTGGCCTCTTCTACTATGTGATGGACCTGGTCGACGGGGAGACCCTGGGCCAGCGGCTCGAGCAAGGCCCTCTCGACCCGGAATCGGTCTATCGGCTTGCCCGGGAACTCCTGTCGGCGCTTGCCAGGGTTCACCGCGCCGGCGTCATCCATCGCGATATCAAACCCGACAACGTGTTCCTGGCGGACGGTCGCGCCATGCTGGCCGATTTCGGCGTCGCCCAGTGGGATGCCGACGCCGACACGTCGCTCACCCGGACGTCGGACCGACCGGGCACTCCGTCGTGGATGGCGCCCGAGCAGCTGCGCGGCGCACCGGTTACCAACCGCACCGACCTGTATGCCGTGGCCATGGTGCTGTACCAGGCCGCCACGGGACAGCGCTGGGACAGCCTCACCACCCCTGACCGCGCCGATTGGTCAGACGTTCCGTGGCCCCTGTCGCGGGCGCTGCGTCGCGCGCTCGAGCCGGTTCCCGCCGATCGCTGGCCCGATGCCGCGTCGTTCACACGAGCAATCGAGCCCCGCAGCAGGCTTGGCGGAGTCACTCGCGTCGCACTCGTTGCCGGCGCGGTGCTGCTGGCGATGGCGGTATGGCCCGGCGCTGCCGATCCTCCGGCACCGCAAGCCGACCTGAGTATCGGTCCGTTCGAGGAAGGCGACAGCCTCGAACTTGGCCGACGGCTGGCGAAGCTGGTGGGCAACCGGCTGGAGTGGTATCCCCGGTGGACCATGTCTCCGACGCTGCTCAGCTTCGCGCCCGAGGCACCATTGGCCGTTCGCCGCGTAGGGGGGGCATTACTCCGGCGCGGCGATGGATGGACGCTGTTGCTCACGGTGCGCACCGATGACGGACAGCAGCTGCTCGACGAGATTGAAGTGCCGGGTAGCCCATCGGACCAACTCGGCTGGAGCCGGGCCGCGGCGGAATCGCTGGTCGTGCGCCTCTTTCCGCGAGAGGCGCGCGAGTTTCGCGAACTCACCGGCCGGGCCACGCGCAACCTGCAGGCCGAGCGTGAGCTGCTGACAGGCAATGACGCGTTCCAGCTCGACAACCTCGACAGCGCTGAAGCACACTACCAGCGTGCGCTTCGGCTGGATCCCGGCTTCGCCCAGGCGGCATGGCAGCTGATGCTGGTGCGGCGCTGGCAGCGCGAGGCGATCGACGAGGAGCTGCGCGCATTCTTCGCCCAGCATGGCGACGACCTGCCGGTGCTGTACCGCGAAGTCACGCGAGCGCAGCTCGATCCTGACCTGGTCCGCCGTCAGGCCGCGCTGCTAAAGCTGGCCGAGGCCAACCCTGACCACAGCGTGGTGGTACACATGGCCGCGGACGAGCTGTTCCACCGTGGCCCCCTTACCGGCGTGCCGTTGAGCGAGGCCGTGGCACGGCTTGCTGCTGTGGGTGGCAGCCAGAGCTACGTCAACGCGGCGAACCTGTACGACGAAGCCGCCTGGGGCTACATCAGGCTGGGGCTGGCGGATTCGGCGAAGCGGCAGATTGCGAAGCGCCGCGATCGGACTGGCAGTGAGGCGATGGCCGAGAGCCGCCACCGCGGGCAGTTCATTCAGCTGGCGTGGGACGCACGATTTCGTCCCTGGATCGCCGCCCTCAAGAGCCAGTGGCTGATCTGGCGGGCGGACGCTGCCACCACCGTTGAACTGGCGCGTTACCTCCGGGTCGGGCTGATGTTCGACGTGCCGGAGTTGCAGCAGTCGCTGGCGAAGGCACTGGAGGAGCGAGGCGAGACCAGCGACGTACGCCACCAGGGGTTGATCGGGGGGGCGCTCGCGAGCCTGATGCAGGGCCAGTGGGAAGCGGGGCTTTCACGCCTCGACAGCTATGCGGTGGCGCGTCCCTCAGCGGAGATGCAGTTGCAGCGGGCCGAGTGGCGACTCCTGCCGGCGTTGCTGGGGCTGCCGCCGCGGCCGGAAGTCGAGCGGCAGCGCGCCATGCTGGCGCTTCTGGCCATCGCCGACACCGGCTCGCTCGCGCCACGCGCCGCGTGGACTGCCGCCCTGCTGGCGCTGGACCGGGGCGATACCCTGGAATTCCATCAGCGTCATGGCGCGGTGCATCGCGCTGCAAGCGCAGGTGCCAGTGCCCGGCGGCTGGACATCCTGCTCCACGCCTACGAC
>JAICQR010000220.1 GCA_025937755.1 Gemmatimonadales bacterium
CCACCGCCAGCACCGGCGGGTGCCGCAGCAGCGGCCGCAGCAGCCAGCCCGGCGTGCCCGCGATGAGCAGCGGCGGGAGCAGCAGCGTGAGGAGCAGGTGCTGGAGCATGTGGGCGGAGAACAGGTAGTAGTCGCTCAGGTCGTGGATCGGCCCGTTGAGCGACACCAGCAGCACGACCAGCGCGCCGACGAACGCCACGATGCGGAGCGGCTCCGCCGGCGGCCCCAGGCTCCAGCGCCGCCGCGCGACGGTGATCCCCCAAAAATAGAGGGCACCCAGAACCGCGGTGCCCAGGAGCATGCTCAGGTGCGGCGAGAGCGCCGCCTCGAACGGCCCGGTGGGGCGAGGTCGGGCGTCCAGCAGCAGCCGGACCGGAACAATCATCACACCAGGCCCTGGTTGTAGTTGAGGTGGTACGACATCAGCAGCATGAGGGCCACGATCACCACCGTGGCGATGATCAGACCCGACAGGAACAGCCCGGTGAACACCCGATGGTCGTTCTTCAGGTGCATGTAGTAGCCCGCCACCAGTGCGAACTTGAGCGCGCTCAGGATCAGCAGAATCGGCACCACGACCGGGCCAAGCACCTGCTCGGTGGTGCCGCCCCGGTGAGCCAGCTCATAGGCGCCGACTTCCAGGCCGGTGAGTACGAACAGCACCAGGCCGATCTTGAGGTACGTCCCCGGGCCCGGGTGGTCGTGGGCTGCAGCCGCTTCGACGGCGTGGGTCGCGTGGGCATCCATGGCTGGTCCTCAGTCCTTCATGAGGTAGACAACGGGGAAGATCACGATCCACACTACGTCCACGAAGTGCCAGTACAACGCCGCAATCTCGAGATTCAGCGCCTTCTCCTTCGGCAGGTTGCCCCGCAGCGCGGTCCAGAAGATCGTGGCGAGCCAGATCACCCCGATGGTGACGTGGGTACCGTGAAAGCCCGTCAGCGTGTAGAAACTCGAACCGAACAGGTTGGTCTGCAGCTTGAGGCCCTCGTGCACGAAGTGCTGGAACTCGTACACTTGCATCGCCACGAAGAAGACGCCACAGACCAGTGTCAGGCCGAGCCAGAGGAGCAGTTTCTTGCGGTCACCCCGCTGGGCGCCGTTCAGCGCCAGCACCACGAAAAGCGAGCTGAACAGCAGTAGCGCCGTGCCCACCGTTACCAGCGGGATCTGCAGCATCTCGGACGGCGTCGGCCCCGACGTGTCCCTCCCGAAATACACCAGGTAGGTCGAGATGAGCGACGCGAAGAAGAGGCACTCGGACGCAATGAACGTCCAGATGGCCACCTTCCGGTTGTCGAGGCCTGTTGCGGTATGGATGTCCAGTGCGTGCTCGGTCATTGAGTCGAGAGTCGAGAGTACCGGTTACGCCGGGGTGAAGGCCCAGCGGTAAACTCCGAGGAACAGCAGGACCACCGCGGCGGCGACGCCCACCGGGCCCGTCACCGGCAGCAGCATCAGCATGACGAAGACGGCCGTAACGCCCAGCGCGGTGAGGATCGGCCAGATCGACGGGTTGGGAAGGTGAATCCCCGCCCCGCTTACCCGCTGCGGCTCCGGCAGCTGCCCGCCGGCCTGGCGCTTGGCTTCCCACAGGGGATCTCGGCCATGCACCTCCGGCTCCACCGGGAAGTTGAACTCCTGCGGCGGCGACGGGATGGCCCACTCCAGCGTGGCGCCATTCCAGGGATCGGCCGACGCCGTCTTCGGCTTGCGCGCGGTCTTGATCATGTTGTACAGGAAGATCAGCTGCGACAG
>JAICQR010000013.1 GCA_025937755.1 Gemmatimonadales bacterium
GCATTCAGAGGCCGGTAGGGGATGTTGTCGCTACGGCCGGAAGAGAGCCCTGGTTTCCCGATCCCGTCGTGGGGGAGCTACCGCCTTACCGCCCTACCGCCCTACCGCCTTACCGCCTGTTCGCAGGAAGTTCCGCAGCAGCTCATGCCCATGCTCCGTCAGTACGGACTCGGGATGGAACTGTACTCCGTACACCGGACGCTCCCGGTGTTGGAGGGCCATGATCTCGCCCTCCTCTGAACGGGCGGTAACCCGCAGCGCCGCCGGCAGTGACTCCTCTTCCACCACCAGCGAGTGATAGCGCCCAGCTCTGAGGGGCGACGGCAGCCCGGCGAGGATCCCGCTGCCATCGTGCTCGATCTGCGACGCGCGGCCGTGCATCGGCCGCGTTCCCCTGACGATCCGGCCGCCCAGCGCGGCGGCGATGCACTGATGGCCGAGGCAGACGCCGAGAATCGGCGTGCTGCGTGCCAGCGCGCGCACCAGTTCGGGGGCGATACCTGCCTCGGCGGGAGTGCATGGCCCGGGCGAAACGACCAGGTGGGTCGGCGCCATGGCCAGCACCTCATCGACGCTGATGGCATCATTGCGGCGCACCAGCGGTTCACCCCCCAGTTCGGCGATATAGCGTGCCAGGTTGTGGACGAAGCTGTCGTAGTTGTCGAGGACCAGGATCATTCGGCTACCGCGTCGAGCAACGCGCGCGCCTTGACCACCGTCTCGTCGTACTCGGCCACCGGGTCGGAGGCGGCGACAATGCCACCGCCGGCGTGCACGTGGGCCACCCCGTCACGGCGGACCACGGTGCGAATGGCGACGCTGAACACGGCGTCGCCGGTGCGGCTGATGCAGCCGATGGCGCCGCAATAGGGACCCCGGCGCACCGGCTCCAGTTCGGCGATGATCTCCATGGCGCGCACCTTGGGCGCGCCGGTGATCGATCCGCCGGGGAACGCGGCGCGGATGGCGTCGAATGCGTCGAGCCCCGGGCGCAGCGTGGCGGTGACGGTCGAGACGAGGTGATGCACCGTCGGGTACTGCTCCAGCGCCAGGAGCTGCTCCACCACGACGCTGCCGGGCTCCGCCACCCGCGACAGATCGTTGCGCAGCAAATCCACGATCATCACGTTCTCGGCGCAATCCTTCTCGCTCGCCAGCAGTTCGCGCCCGAGCGCGGCATCGCTGTCGGGGTCCGCGCCGCGCGGTCGGGTTCCCTTGATCGGGCGGGTTTCCAGCTTGCGCCCGTCGACCCGAAGGAAGAGTTCGGGCGAGGCGCTGAGCACCTCGTGGTCACCCGCGTCGAAGAAGGCGCCGTGCGAGGCGTGGGTGGCAGCGCGCAGCCGCCCGTAGAGGTCGATCGGGTCATCGGTGGACCAGGTCTCGAATCGCTGTGACAGATTCACCTGGAACACGTCGCCCGCGAGGATGTAGTCGCGCACCCGTGAAACCGCGTCCACATAGCCGGTGCGGCTGAAGCTGGACCGCGGCACATCGGTGCCGCGGGGCCGCGCCGGTGGGACCGGATGTCCCGGCGGCGCTTTCGCGATCAATTGCTGCACCGCGTTGGCGCGGAGCTGGGTGCGGACTTCGCTCGAACCGGGCGGGGTGACCGCGATCAGCCAGGCCTTCTCCGTGGCATGGTCCCACGCTACGGTCCAGTCGTAGAGGCCCAGCAGGACGTCGGGTGTGGCGGCAGGGTCGTGTGGAGGCACCGGCATGCGGTCGAGTGCGCGGCCGTACTCGTAACCCAGGTAACCGGCGAGTCCTCCCTGAAACGGCGGCAGACCCTCGATCCTCGGTGCATGCCACGGTTCGAGCAGCGCTTGCGCCAGCGCGAGGGGATCGTGACCCGGGCGCACAGCATCGCGGATGACGTCCACTGGATCGGCCATCAGGTAGGAGCAGCGGCCGGTGGTGGAGTGTTCGCCGGCGCCGTCGAGCAGCAAGGGGTACGGCAGTTCGCGCACCGCCCGAAGCGCCGCCATGGGATCGGGCGGCGGCTCGAGCGGAATCACCAGTGGTGCTATTTCGCGGGCTTGATCCACTGCTTGGTGGTGCCGGTGAGCGCGCCGCTGGTCGGACGCCAGTTGGCCTGTTCCTCGATGACCCGCGCCAGCGCGATGTCCTTGGCGGTGATCCCGCCGGCCGAATGGGTGTTGAGCCGGACAGTTACATTGGGCCAGCTGACAGCGAGGTCGGGATGGTGATCGGCGGCTTCGGCGTAAAATGCGATAAGGTTGACCAGCAGCATGGTGGTGGACCAGCCGTCGGTCTCGAAGGTGCGGGTGATGGCGCCGTTCTGCTCGGACCACTGCGGAAGGTCGCGGAGCTTATCGGCCAGCGCCTGGCCGGTGTACGTCTGTTCCTTTGCCATGATTATCCTGTCGTCAGCCGGCCTGCGGTTTCCCGCCGGCGGTTAAGTTGAGCCGATAGACCGCAGTCTGGCCCGGGCTCTCCTCGACCTCCAGTTCGAGGGCGCTGAGGTGCACAACGCCGCGCTGGGCCAGTGCTGTGCGCACCTGCTCGGCGAGGTAGCGGGCCAGGACTTCGGCGGTACTGTTCTCGATCGGCAGTATGGCGCAATCGCGCAGGGGGAAGACGTACCGCGGCTCGCCCAGCACCGACACCGCGACCTGCTCACCATCGACTCGCAGCGCCAGCTTGTTGCTGGCTGAGGGCAGCAGGACCTTGTGGTCCACAGCCTTGACCAGCGGCCGGGCGATGTCCTTGAGCAGGCTGAAGTCCACCACCCAGAGCGGCTCGGGCTCGAGGTCTCCGTCCACCCGTATGCCGACCCGGTAGTTGTGGCCGTGGAGGGACTCGCACTGATGTCCCTTCATCGTGATGAAGTGTGCCGCGGAAAACTGGAGATAATCCTTGGCTACCGTGACACTGAAGTTTCCCTGCACGTGGCCCTCGGTAAGAGTGCGGACGGTCGAGACAGAAAGGTAGGGCGAGGTGAACGAGAAAGCACGGCTGCGGCGGGAAGTGCTGGCGCGGCGAGAGGCGGAGCCCGACCGGGAGGGCAAGAGCGCCCGGATCCGAGCCCGGCTGGAAGCGTTGCCGGAGTACGGCTCGGCCGGCTTGATCGCCGCCTTCGCAGGCGTGGGCAGCGAGGTGGATACCCTGCCCGCCATAGCGACGGCCCTGGACTCCGGGCGGCGCGTGGCGGTGCCCAGCGTGGTGGCCGGACGCCTGGTGCTGACGCTGTTGCGGGATATCGCCGAACTGGAGCCGGCGCCATTCGGACTGCTGGAGCCACCTGCCGGGCTGCGGGACGAACCCGGCCGGCAGGTGGCGCCTGACGAGGTGGATTTCTTCGTGGTGCCGGGAGTTGCCTTTGACGCCGAGGGTGGGCGCCTGGGGCACGGCAAGGGTTACTACGACGGGCTGCTGCGGCAGGCGCGACCCGATGCTTCACGCACTGCGGTGGCGTTCGAGTGCCAGATCCTCACGAGCGTTCCGATGACGGAACGCGACGTCCCGATGCACCGCATCATCACCGAGCATCGGGCGATCGCGCCCTAGCAGCGTCAGTCGTCCCACCAATCGTCGTCTCGGTCATTTCCGTCACGACTGTCCCGATGCCACCGGTCGTGCTCGCGCTCCCAGCGGTCGGCCTGGATCCGGTCGTGGCGGTCGCCCCGCATGGACCAGTCGCGATAGTAGCGGCCGTCGCGATACCACACGGTGATCTCGCGCAGCCCGCGGCGATCGTGCCAGCGATCGTAGATCCGGTTGCCATGGACGTACACGCGCACCGGACGGAAACCATGGCGCACCCACCATCGATCCGACACCCTGCGCCCGTCGCCGAACCAGACCCGTTCGACGTGGATCAGGCGGGGTGCGACGACACGGCGAACCGGACGGCGGGTGCGATAGTCAGGCCCGTCATTCCGGCCGTGTTCGATGATGATGCGGGTTTGCGCTTCTGCTACGGAGGGCATTGCCGCAGCAGCTACCAGCGCACCGAGAGCGAGCGGCGCAAGGAGACGAATTGATCGCATGGCGACCTCACAAGTGAAACGGCTTCGAGAGGTGAAGCATTGACTCTGCCGTCGAATGCGAACGGCATGCCAACCCGTAACTGCTTGCGGGGGAAGGGGTAACAAAACTGCGCGAAGCGCGCGGCGTCCTCGGGGTGGGACGGCCGTTACGAACACCCAGCGCTCCGGCGCTCCATACCCAGGCCAACGTGTCTGAGCCTCACCGCGCTCGCCAGGCAGCCCGCCAGGAGATACGGTATAGCATGCGACGTTTCCTGAGGCCCCTGGCGATTGTTCTGCTGGCCGCAGCGTGCGGAGAGTCCCCAACGATACGGCATTCCGCTCGGCTGCCGCCTCCAATCGAACTGCAACTGCTCTGGCGTCGATCGGCGCCTCACTATCCCGGCAGGAACGTGTCAGTTGCCGTGCTGCCGCCCTGCGTGATATGGACAACCGGCATTGAAGCGGCAGCCTGGAGCTGTGGCGGCGATTCGCTGCAGTCCTTGCCGACGGGGGAAGGGCCGGGCGAGTTCATCCAGCCCTGGCTCGCCGCAAGCTGGGGGCCCGATTCGATCGCCATCTGGGATGCGAGGCTCCGGCGCGTCAGCATCTTTCATTCAGATGGGTCACTCGGTCGCGTCGCTGCCTTGCCGATCTCGGCCGGGCAAGGCCGAGTGGCCGGCATCTTCCACCGCGACAGCGCACTTCGAATCTGGACCAACCCATATCCCATCGCGTTCGGAGATATCGAGGCGGATTCCCTCGGGCACGTGTGGGATGCGGAACCCGGGGCAGCAGGCCTCGGTGCGGCGCTTCTTTCATTTCCCGGCCCCCGTTCCACCATCATCCGGGACGAGACCACCTTCTCGCGTGTGGATGCGCCGCTGCGCCGAAAGCCGCTGGTGGCGGCGCTCGCGGACGGGAAGCTGCTGGTCGGTTCAACCGGGTCCGACACGGTCACCATGCACGACTGGAACGGAGCGGTGCTCGACACGCTGGTGCTGGGGCTGCCGTCCCAACCGGTGACCAGCGACGATCGCTCGCGCTACGCGGATTCGGTCAGGAAGTCATTTCGGGACGAACTGGCGGGGCAGCAGCTCGGCGCCGAGCTCAACGCGTTTTTCCTGGAGCGAGCCGAGCAGATCATCGAGGCCGCGGAATGGCCGGCCACGCGCCAGCGGCTCGACCTGATCGTCGCGAGCGCCGCGGGTGAGTTCTGGGTGCTGCTTCCCGGATTCGAGGCCGGGTACGACCGCGAGTGGCGGGTGTATCAAGGGGATGGTTCGCTGCGAGCAGTGCACCACGTGCCGCACGTCGGCAGCGTCAGGGCCGCTGCAGTAACAGGTGGCACGCTCACGACGCTGGAGGTGCAGTTCCACCAGGACACGGCCAGCTTGGCGCGGTACGCGGCGTCGCGCTGATCGTTTCCACCGACATCAGCTCGCGCCGAGTCTCCTTCCGGCGGCTCGGCGATCGCGGGTACGGGAGGGATCACGCTGTCAAACAGCCGCGATCGCACGCCGCCTCCAGGAGACATCGGCGCTCGCGGCTTCCTTCGCCTTACCGCCATACCGCCATACCGCCGAGCCGTCCAGCCGTCCAGCCGTCCAGCCGTCCAGCCGCTACTATTCCCCATGCATCCTGCCCGCGACCATCACCTTCCTGTCGATCCCGAGGCCTACCGCCGGGCACCGCATCGGCACGGCCGGGTCATCGTCATTGCCCCCACCCGCGCCGCCTGCGAAACCATCGAGCTGGCGCTGGGTCTCCACCTCGACACCCTGCTGGAGCGGGAGCACGGGACCGAGCTGCGCACGTGGGCCGAAGCCGGACTGGCGTTCGGGATCGTGGCGGGCACCGGCACGGGCAAGACGCTGGGCATCCGGCCCATCGCCGAGGCGATCCTGCGGGAATCGCTGCGGGTCGGCGTCGTCAATCGTGAGCGTGAGGCCACACCCGAAACACCGTCGTGGAACGTGGTGATTGTCACCACCGGTATTGCCCGGCGCTGGTTCCAGGACGAACTGATCAGCGGCCACGACACGGTCATCGTGGACGAGATCCACCAGACATCAGCCGAGCTGGAACTCTGCCTCGCCCTGGGCAAGCGCGCCGGCTGCCGGTTCATCTGGCTCAGTGCGACGGTCGATCCCGCTTTCTACTCTGCCTACCTCGAAAGTCGCGAGGTGCTGGTGACCTCGGCCTTCGACCCCAAGCTCAAGGCGCGGGTCGAGGTGGTACCGAAGAAGCCGCAGGAGTTCCTGGACGCCGAGTTCGTGCGCAGGGCCATCAAGCAGAAACGGGGCGTGGCGGTGTTCGTGCCGACGCGGGCCGAAGTGGAGCAGCTGGCCGAGGGACTGGGGGAGCAGTGGAAGCGGCTCACCACTGCGTTCTACCACGGAGGCGAACCGATCCGGGTGATTCGTCCCTTCCTGGAAGGGGAGGTGGAGCACCCGTGGCTGCTGGCGATGACCGCCGCGGGCCAGAGCGCGCTCAACTTGCGCGGCCTCGACACCGTGGTGATCTACGATGCACGCTACGGCAACGTGGTGGACCGCGGCCGCAACGTGCTTCACCGCCTGTACCTCGGTGCCAATGAAATCCTGCAAATGGCGGGGCGGGTGCACGGCCGGGTGCGGAACGGGGAGGTCTGGATTCTGAGTGATCGCGACTTGCAGTTCGAGTCGCTCCAGCCAGGGCCGCCCGAGTTCCAGCTGGCCGGGGACGCCGAACGGGTAGCGGTGACCTGTGCCGCGATCGGGGTGGATGCGTCGAACCTCGACCTGCCGGTGCCGCTGGACCGGATCGCCTATCGCCGCGCGGTGGAGCTCCTCACCAGCCGGGGACTGATCGAGAACGGCCGGCTCACCGGCTACGGGAAGTCAGTCGAGGCGATGCCGGTGGACCGCCCATGGGGCGAGATGCTGGTCAGTGCCGAAGGCGAGCTGGTGCCGGTGGTGGCGGTGTGCGCCAACATCGACTCGCTGCACCGGATGACCCGCGATGAGCGCGACCTGCATGGCCTGGTGGCCAACGGAAGCGACCACCTCACGGCGTACAATGTGTTCGCCGAGGCGGTGAACCAGCACGGATACCTGGGCGAAGTGTACGGCCTGCCCCGGCACCTGTTCGAGGATGGACTGGCCGACTGGGCCGAGCGGCGGGGCGTGCTGGTCAAGGCGATCGAGGACATCGCGCTCGGGACTGCGTCGGTCTATCGCGCGCTGGAGCTCCCATTGCCGAAAACGTTTACGCACGCGTCGAAGGACCTGCGCCAGCAGTTTGCCGAGCTGGTCGCGCGGATCATGCCGTTCGACCTGGTGATGGATGAGCGCACCGCCAGCGGCCAGGAAGCGCGGGTGTCGCGCACCTCGGTGGCGGGGAGCTGGGGCGCGGTGGCAGGATCGCTGCGCTGGTTTGCCGATAGGTGGGGAACTCCGCGCGCCGCCATCGAGGGCACCACACTGTCGTACGAACTGGTTCAGCGACACGCGACGTGGGGACCGCCGATGCTGGAGGTGGGGGGGCCGAGAAAGCACCAGCGGGTGCAGGTCGCGCGTACGCGTGAGTATTTCGGGTTCGAGCTGGACAGCGACCGGCAATCGATCGAGGGGCGCTTCCCGCCCGAGCACCAGGAGGCAGCGCTCAAGGCGCTCGCGTCGGCGCTGCTTGCGGGCGACACGGTGCACGCTGATCAGGGCCGGATCCGCCGCGCGGCAGAAACGCTGGATGACTACTGGCGCCGCAGCGGTGGGAGGCTGGCGGTCGCGTCGCGGGAATCGCTGCAGGAGTTGATCGCGTCACAGCTCGAAGCCGAAGGCGTGAACAGCTGGGAGACGTTCGTCCGGGCGGGGATCACGCTCGATATCGATGAGTTGATCGGCAGCGAGACCCGGGCCGAGCTGGATGCGCTGCCCAGCAGCGCCCGTATCAAGGGCGACGTCGTTCCGCTGGACTACGACGTGGTGAAGGGCAGGGCGGTGGTGCGGCTGACATTGCGCGACGGCCAGGTGCGGCGGGTGCGTGCGGGCGACCTGCCGGACGTGGACCGCCCGCTGGTGTTCGAGGTCCGGCGAGGCAATCACTCGCCGCTCAGGGCTGATACGCTGGAAGAGCTGCGGTCCCAACTGGAGCGCCAGCCGCCCCGACGCCATCAGCAACGTCGGCGGGGCGGCAGGCGCTGATCAGCCAAGCCCGGCCGATCTTACGCCGGCAACAGCGTCAGCCACCAGCGGTCGAAGCCCTCGTGGAGGGCGCCGCGCGGCGAGCCGATAATCATCGCCGCGCCGAGGCCGTCCAGCATGGCCCACGTGGCGCGGGTTTCGGCGCTGGTGACGGCGGGCAATGTGAGTGCGTCGGCGATCGCGGCGCCAAGGCTCATCAGTTGTTCCGCGGTGGGTTCCAGCGCCGTGCGAACCGCCTTGTCGCCGGAACCGAGCAGCGAGAGCCGCGCAGCGAGCTCGCCCGATGATTCCTCGCGTTCCAGTTCCTTCCAGAGCCGGTCCAGGGCGACAGTCCCGGTCCCATCGAGTGCTGCGGCCCGCTTCTCAGCTGCGCCCTGAACCAGCAACCGGGCTACTTCGGTCATCAGCGCCGTGCGCCCCTTGAAGTGGTAGTGCACCAGGCCCTTGGCGCAGCCCGCTGCACGCGCGACGCGCTCGGTGCTCCACTCATCCAGTCCTCCCCGGGTCAGAAGGGTGCGTGCGGCATCCAGGATCCGGGCGCGCTTTTCTCCCGCCGGGCTCCGGCTCATACCTCGCGCACCGCCTGCCGGTCGCGCTCGAACTCCAGCTCCACCCGGCCGCACATGATATCACACAGCTTGGCGATCTCCTGGTCGGCGATGCCGTATCGGACGAAGGGACCCTCCCGCTGGCGGCGCACCAGTCCGGCTGCGTGCAGGATCTGGAGATGGCGCGACAGGTTGGCCTGGCTCAGCCCCGACGCGTCTCCCAGCTGGCTGACGGTCTGATCGCCCCCGGTGCGCAGCAGTTCGATGATGCGCAGCCGCCCGGGCTCGCCCAGCGCCTTGAACCGGGCCGCCATGTGACGGACGAACGGATCGCTCCAGCTCACGCTTCGACTTCCTCCTCGGCGTGCTCCACCGGATGCCCCTGTTCCTGCCAGGCGCGAAACCCGCCCACCAGGTTGATCACGTTCTCGACGCCCTGCGCCTGCAGCACGCTCGCGGCGATGCTCGAGCGTCCTCCACCCTGGCAGTGCAGAACCAGCGGCCGGCCCTGGGGCACCTCGTCTATCCGATCCTGCAACTCGCCCAGCGGGATATTCGGCACGCCGGGCAGATGCCCCGCCTTCCACTCGTGCCGCTCCCTCACGTCGAGGACCACGGCACCGTCGCTCTCGGCAGCGAGGTCCGCCGGCGTCATCTGCCGCACCGATTGCAGCGTGCCACCGCCGCCGGTCCACTCGTCCAGCGCCTCGGCCGGCGCCCAGTGGCCCAGCCGGTCGAGCCCGATCATCGAAAGATCCCTGCGTGCCTCGGCCAGCTTCGTTTCGTCCGCGACGATCAGGTGAAAATCGCGATCGTAAGGAATCAGCCAGCCAGCCCAGTTGGTGAACGACTTGTTCATCGGGATGCTGATGGTGCCGGGCACGTGCCCCGCGGCGAATTCGGTAGCTGGCCGGGTGTCCACCACGATGTCGCCTGCAGCCGCACGGCGCAGCAGCGTGTCGATGTTGCTTTGCCCGGGCGCGACCTGATCGCCCAGGATCCGGGGGCCCTCGCGGTTCATCCGCTTCATCTCGGCGAAGTACGTCGGCGGTGAGGGCTGCCCCGCCAGCACCGAGTCCACGAACTCCTGCTCGTTGGTGATGCTGAGCGCCCAGTTGACCATGCGCTCGTACCCCAGGGTGGACTGCGGCACCGCCCCCAGCGCCTTGCCGCATGCCGAACCGGCGCCATGGCCGGGCCAGATCTGCAGGTAGTCCGGCAGCGATTCGAGGTTCTGCAGCGACTGGAACAGCTGGCGAGCGCTGGCGACCATCGTCCCCTCGATCCTGGCGGCGCGCTCCAGCAGGTCGGGCCGTCCCACATCGCCCACGAACAGGAAGTCGCCGGTGAATATCCCCATCGGCCGTTCGGTGGCAGCCCGGTCGGTCACCATGAACGACAGGTGCTCCGGTGTGTGCCCTGGCGTATGCATCGTCTTCACCTGGATGTTGCCGACGTCGAACGTGTCACCATCGTGCAGGACGACTGCGTCATCCGATTCTGCGAACGCGTACTGCCAGTCAGGTCCGCCCTCGCCCGAGAGATACAACTGGGCGCCAGCCTCTCGGGCCAGCTCGCGGCTGCCGCTGGCGAAATCGGCGTGGATGTGGGTCTCGGTGACATGCGCAACCAGCAGTCCTTCGGCGTGCGCGGCATCGAGGTATTGCTTGATGTCGCGGTTGGGATCAACCACCAGCGCCTCGCCGGTGATGGAGCAACCCACGAGATAGCTCGCCTGGGCCAGCTTGGGATCGTAGAACAAGCGGAACAGCATGACGATCAGGCTCCTTTCAGGGCTGCACAACAGCTGCCGGGGTCGCTCCGCCCGGCAGCGCGTCACGATTCTGGTAGAAGACGTAGGCGCCAACCACCAGCAGGAAGATGGCAAAGGCACGTTTGAGCTGGGCCGGCGTCGCGACCCGCACGACCCGGGTTCCCAGCAGTATGCCGCAGAGCGCGATCGCAGTGAAGAGCGCGACGGGACCCCAGGGGATGTCCACCTGACCGGCATAGCCCAGGAATCCCGCCAGCGTGTTGAGCACAATGACGAGCAGCGAGGTGCCGATGGCTTCCTTGATGGGAATGCCGGCGAACAGGACCAGCGCCGGCACCATGAGGAACCCGCCGCCGACACCCGCAAGCCCGGTAACGACTCCTACGCCGAGGCCGATGGGAATCAACCACAGCTCGCCGCGGGGCGACGTCGGCCCATCACTGCGTCCCCCGGCAGTCCGAAACATCGAGATCGATGCCACGATCATTACAATGGCGAGAAATGCCAGCTGGGCCGAGCCGCTGACCAGCGGTGCAATGAAGCGCGCCGAGAAGAACGCGGACAGCATCGCCGCGGCGCCGAGGATAATGGCGGTGCGCCACCGAACGCGTCCCTCGCGGGCGTGCCCCAGCACGCCGACAAGACTGGCCGCGCCGACGACGGGAAAACTCATCGCGATGGCCTGCTTGGCGCCGAATCCCATCACGTAGACGAGAATCGGGACCGTCAGCGTTGACCCGCCGCCGCCAAGAGTTCCCAGTGCCAGGCCCATCAGTAAAGCCAGGGCGTAACCGAATGCGATCAAGCGGATTCCATCTGAGGATTCAAGTATATGAGTATAGGCTTGTGCCTCGTGACGCAAGTCACAGCCTGAATCTGTGTCAGGATGCACCGTATAGACGACTCCCTAATGGGAGCTAGGTTGTCACGATATGAAACCCTGGATTCCCGTGAGCGTAATCGATATAAGATGACTGACACACACACTCAGAACGGCATGCCCTCTGTCTTCTCGCCACTGGCCAAGGCTCTCCTCGACGGTTTCGCCGAGGGGGTTGTGGTCTTTGACGCCGAGGGCAAGATGCTGTACGCGAATTCTCAGGCCCGGCTGACGCTGAGCGAGGCGGACCTGAGCGATGCTGCCACCGACCTCATGCCACGACTGGCCAGCGTTGGCGGTCGACTGCAGCCACTCCGGATCGGCGCGCTTGAGGTGGGCGAGGCGATGTTCCTCCCTGGCCAGGAAGGCCCGACCACGCTGGCCGACCGCGAGCGTGAGGCTATCGTTCGCACCCTGGATGCGCATAATTGGAAGCTCGCGGAGACGGCGCGCGAGCTGGGTATCAGTCGAACCACGCTCTGGCGGCGCCTCAAGGCTTACGGGCTTCACCGTGACGGCCGGAGCAAATGGGCGCATTCGTCCTAGCCATTGCAGTAGCGGCAGCATCGCAGGCGCAGGACAGCATACGGACGTACGGGACACCCGCGGCACGCGAGGTGGTGACCCGTGCGTCCGCTCGTTTTTACAGCCAGGATACGCTGGTTCGCGACTACCGGGCGGACATCCGTTACCGGCTGGCGGCCGCGCTGGGGCGAGGTCGCTGGGAACGGGCGCTCCCCGCAGCAGTCGAAGAGCAGGTGGGGCGGGTCGCATGGCAACGGCCCAACGACCTCCGCGTTGAGATCACCGGACGGCGGGCGCGCTCTCGGGTAGAGGATGTCGAGCTCTCGTCGTTCTTCAGCCGCCCCTGGTTTGTGCCGCGCGGCGTCGGCGACTCGGTTCGTCTCTTCAGCGATGACTTCCCGGCCACTGGAGCACTCCATCCGCTGGGTCGCGACGCAGACTTCGCCTATCACTACGATCTGGTTGACAGCCTCACGGCGACGCTGCCCGACGGCCGGCGGCTCAAGCTGTACGCAGTGCAGTTCGTTCCCAAACGCATAGCACCGGCGCTGATCGCGGGCCGGCTCTGGCTCGATGCCGAGACCCATGACGTTGCGCGGCTGACGTTCCGGTACGTGGGCGAGGGGCTGTGGGAGGCGCCCGACGGCGAGACGGCAGCCGACAGCAGTAGTGCCCGGCGAACTAATGCCTTCGTCAACCGCATCCTCACCATTGACGCGGACCTGGAGTACGGACTCCAGGATGGCCGCTACTGGATGCCGTTCCGGCAATCCGTGGTGGGCACCGCGCGGATTCCGCTGGGCGGCGGCGCGACGGTCTCGTTCCGCGCCATCACCCGGTTCTCCGATTACGAGATCAACACCGGTGTTCCGATCGCCTTTACCCTGGCGGTCCCCGTCGAGCTTGATTCCACCGCCCGCGCGGCGGTGCGGGACTCAATGCGGGCGGCGCGCCAGCAGCAGGATGACGCCAGACACCATGACCGGGCGGGGCTATGGCAGGGCGGCCGCTTCGAGCTGCACCGGCCGTCCAACGATTCACTGGCTGAATACCGGGGATGGACCGACTCGCTGACGCTGAGCTCGACGCCAGAGGAAGAGGTTCGGCTGCGAGACGCCCAGGCGTTCCTGGCGCAGCTCGCCGAGGAGCTGCCCGATGACATGACCGGGCGGCGTGCGATCGGGATCGGCTACGAGCGCAACTCCGACGCGATCCAGTACAACCGAGTGCAGGGACTCTCGCTGGGCGCTGGCCTCCGGATCAGCGTTCCGGGGTCAGACTTCACCAATCTCCATCTGACTGGCCGCTACGGTTTCAGCGACCAGCGGGGCACCGCGCGCGCGTCGATTGTGCGCGACGCTCCGGGCGGCAGGCTGGTGCTGAGCGGCTATCGCGACATCAGTGACGTGGATCCATTTTCCCAGGGACGCACTCTGGCCAACAGCGCCAACGCGCTGTTCACTGCGCACGACGAAGGTGACTACGCGCTCGCAACCGGCGGGCACGCGGAGCTCCGGCTCTACGCTGCACCAGGCCTGGATGTGACCGTGTCCGGTGGCTGGGAACGCCAGCGATCCACCATTCGCGAGGCACGCTCGGCGGTGAACGACTGGCTGGGTGGCGCGGGGCAGTTTCCGCCCAATCCGCCAGTCCTGGAGGGTGATTTCGGCGTGGGCGGGCTGCGAGTGGATCACTTCGGCGGGCTGCGCTGGACGCTGGCCGCCGAAGGGCTCCAGGGTGCGGGCGTGACCAGCGGTCGGGTATACGGTGAGGCGCGAAAGGGCTGGGGCGGGGCGCGGGGCTTCACCTTGAGGCTCAAAGGTGGCCTGGCCGATGCAACCGCCCCGCCGCAGATGCTGTTTCGGCTCGGCGGCCAGGCGACCGTGCGCGGGTTCGAGTACGCCAGCATCCGTGCGCCTGCCTTCTGGGCGGCGCAACTGGATGTCTCTCCACTCAAGGGCACCATCCGGCCGGTGCTGTTCATCGACGCCGGGCAGGCCGGCACTGGCAGCGACCTGTTTGGCAACGATGCGCTGGTGGGAGGCGGCATCGGGGTTTCGATGTACAGCCCGCTGCTCCGGACCACACTGGTGCGGTTCGATCTCAGTCACCCGATCACGCCTGAAGGGGGCGAATGGCGATTCGACCTGGTCTTCTCGCCGGTGCGCTGAGCGGAGCATTGCTTTCGCTGGCCGGCTGCGATCGCGGCTCGCACCTCACCGTCTCGTGGACTGGCGCGGACACAGGTGCGGCGGAGCTGTCGCTGAGCGCCACGAGTTGCGCACCGGATCAGCTGAGTCTGACGGCAATGTCGGGCGACACCGGGGTGCTGATTCTTCTGCGGCCAGCGGCGGAGGGAGGTGGCGTGGGGCCGCTGCCGGTACTGTCGCCCGCCAACTTCCAGCAGACCCGGCCAGCCGCGACGGTCACGGCACGCTGGCTCGACTCCACCAAGGTGTCAGGCTACCGCAGCACGAGCGGCACGGTGGACCTGTCATTCAATACTCCCCCCCAAGGCAGCTTTCGCGCAGTACTGCAACGGCAAGGCGACTTGCAGGAGGTCACCCTCGAGGGCGATTTCCGCGTCCGGGCCATTACCGCCTGCCAGGACTCGGCTGGTTAGATTCAGGCATGGAATCGACCTATTTCCGCCGCGGATTTGGCCTCAAGAAGGAGATCGAGGAGGATCTGTCGCGGGACTACGCCAGCGCGCTGGTGGAGCAGATGCGGGCGGGTGACTACACCTTCGAGCGCGGGCCGCTGACATTCCGGCTGGCCAAGGAGTTCGGGTTCTGCTACGGCGTCGATCGCGCGGTGGACTACGCCTACGAAAGCCGGCGCAAGTTTCCCGACCGCCGACTTTTTCTGGTGGGCGAGATCATCCACAACCCCCACGTCAACGACAACCTGCGGGCCATGGGTATCAGCATCCTGGCTCACGATCCCGACAGGCCATTCGATTTCTCGGGTATCACCGCTGACGACGTGGTCATCATGCCGGCGTTCGGCGTCACGATCGACGACTTCAAGCGGCTGCGGGAGACCGGTGCGGTACTGGTGGACACCACCTGCGGATCGGTGCTCAACGTCTGGAAGCGGGTGGACAGCTACGCCAGAGACGGCTTCACATCGCTGATCCACGGCAAGCACTGGCACGAGGAGACCAAGGCCACCGCCAGTCAGACCGCGAAGCATCCCGACGGCAAGTACCTCGTGGTGCTGGACATGGCCGAGGCCACTCCGGTACTCGACTTCATTCGCAGGGGAGGGAGCGAGGCCGAGGCGGCGGCGCTGAGCGAGAAGTTCGCCAAGGCGGTATCACCCGGCTTCGACTTCGATCGCGACCTGGTGCGGATCGGGGTCGCCAACCAGACCACGATGCTGTCGGGCGAGTCACTCGCGATCGCGGCGGCGTTTGGTGAGGCGCTGGCGGAGCGCTACGGCCCGGACCACGCGGCTGAACATTTCCGCAGCTTCGACACCATCTGTTCCGCCACCCAGGAGCGGCAGGACGCTGTTGAGGCGCTGCTGGCGGAATCGCCCGACGTGATGATCGTCGTGGGCGGTTACAACTCGAGCAATACCTGCCACCTGGCGGAACTGTCGGAGATCAAGGGAGCGCGGACGTATCACATCGCCGACGCTGACTGCATCGATGCCGCCGCCGGCACCATCCGGTACCAGCCAGTGGGGGCGAAGCTGGAGGCGACCGAGACCGGGTGGCTGCGCGACGCGCGCCGGATCGGGCTCACGGCAGGGGCGTCCACGCCGAACAACAAGATCGGGGAGACCATACTGCGCATCTGTGAGACGGCAGGGGTCGACGCCATTTAGTGGGGAGTGGGAAGTGGGGAGTGGGAAGTGGATGGGCGTCTAACTTCACTTCTTCCCACTTCCCGCTTCCCACTTCCCACTTCCTGCTTTCCAGAGCCTCGCCAACGCCGCGATCGTCAGCGGCGAACACCCTTCCGTCCGGTTGTTGATCACCACGAATGCAGGCGTATTGAGTTCGAGCGCTGTGTGCATCAGCCGGACAAGATCCATCCGAAGCACGGGGTCTGGTGCCCGGATCCGGTCGAACGGCGCGAACGCGTCCACCGACTCACCGTAGAGCATGCCCGGGCGAAGCAGGGCACGGCACACGATGAACCCTGCCGTGGTCGCCGTGCCCAGGTCCAGCTGCTGCCCGACCGTGGGCATGTTGCTCCAGGCATTGAGCGTATGGGCCACCCCGTGGGTCCGCAGCACCTCGAGGTACATCGGCGTCAGGAACTCGGGGCTCCGCAGCTCGACGGCGTACTGAAGTTCACGCGGCAACTGCTCCAGAAACCGATCCAGCGCTTCCGCAAACCATTCCGGCGTCAGCCCCTTCTTTCGGCCAAACGCGGGGAACTCGAGCACCAGCGGCCCCGCGTGCCCGGCAAACGATTCGAGGTACGGGCCTGCCACTGCATCCAGGAAGAGCTGGGCGTTGAGGAAGTTCTCGTTGAGCTGACCCGCGCGCTTCCGGTCCTGGCGAGTCCAGGTATGAACGGTGATCTCCTGCCACACCTTGCTTACACAGGGAAAGTCTTCCGGCAGCTGCTCGGCGTAGCGGGCGAGGGTATCGCGCGAGGGCGGGGCGTAGAAGGCGGAGTCGATTCCGACGGTACGAAACAGCGGGTAGCGCGCTGCTTCTCCCAGCAGCAGGGTGGCGGCGTTTTTCCTGGGATACTCTCCGTGATATACGAGGCCGGTCCAGCCGGGATAGGTCCACGACGATGGGCCGAAACGCACCAGCTCCGGTAGCAGCGCCGCCAGTTCGGCGGGGGTCTCGTTCCCCTCGACGTCGTCAATCATCCGGGAGGATTCAAGGCGAAGTCTGCCGTACCTGGTCCTGATACACAATCCTGATGAACTGGTCCGACTTCATCCACCCGTTCCCCCACGCCGCATCGAACGCCTTTGCAGGGCGCGCGGCGACGACCGTGTCGAGATTCGCCCCGCCCGCCACCAGCCGCGCAACGGAGTCTTGCACCCCGGCCAGCATCGCCCGGTACGCCGCCAGCTGCGCCCGCGTGGCGACCGGGCCATGTCCGGGAATGATCCGTGTGGCAGGGTCCGAGAGCGCGAGAACCATGTCTGCCGCGCGAATCATCCCCTCCACGGTGCCACCGCTGCTGAGGTCGATGAATGGGTACTGCGCACTGAAGTAGAGGTCGCCCATCTGCACGACGTTCGCGCGCGCGAACCGCACCACCGCGTCGCCATCGGTATGCGCGGAGTCGACGTGAAAGGCGGTAATGGTCTCGCCATCCAGCCGAATGCTGATCGAGTCGACGAACGTGACGGCGGGCCGCGCATCATTGGTCGCTGCGGGTGTGGTACGCCCGAAGAACTCGGTGTACTGAGGCGTAGCCATCCTCCTCGCGGTGCCCGCCTGACTGATGAGCGTTGCGCCGATGCGGGTCATCGGCGCGTTGCCGCCGACATGATCGGGGTGCCAATGGGTATTGATCACGTAACGCACCGGAGCGTCTGTGAGTTCGCCGACCGCGGCCAGTATCCGGTCGGCCAGCGGCGCGAACTGATCGTCCACCAGCAGCACCGCGCTCGAACCCGCGAACACACCGACGTTCCCGCCCGCGCCGTGCAGCAGGTACACCGAACCGCCGAGGTCAGTGGTCCGAATCCGGACGGTGTCGAGCGTCTGGGCACGGAGCGTTGCGGCCCCTGCGGAGGTGAGCAGGGCCAGAAGGGCGAAACGGGAGAGTGTGCTGTATGGCGCGAGGCGATGAGCAGTCATTCGCTGGGCCGTGTGAGGGTCTGAAAGGGCGGGTAGTCCCGCAGCGACTCGAGATCAGGGTCCGCGTGATGATTCCACGCGAAACGATACCCTTCGCCGGCAGCACGACGCAGCAGCGCCACCGCGGCGACCCGGTCGCCGAGAAGGGCGGCGATCCGGGCCCGCCAGACGGTGTGCTCACCCCAGAGATAGCGCCGGTCGAGGCGGCCTAGCCGATCCGAGATGGCCATCGCCGCGGGAACGGCGTTCTGCTGCGCCGCCAGCACACCCAGGTAGCCGAGATACTCGACCCGAGCAGTATCGGACGCGGCGAGCCGCTCGAAGCTGCGTTCGGCCTCCTCCCACCTGCCGGCGAGATAGAGCGACCTGCCGATGGCGACTTGTGCCGGCACGCCATCCCGTTCCGTCGCCGGGCGCTCCCGATACCACCGCAGGGCGCGCGCGTTCGCCGCTCGCGCCGCGGCGGGGTGGCCGTGCGCCCGCAACTCTGCGGCGGCCGTCTGCATCACGAGTCCCGCGGTCCCGGTCCGGTGGGGCGGGAGTGCAAGCGCCGCGTCCAGGCGCTCGGATACGGCCCGCTCGCGACCGAGCGCGGCCAGCGCCCGCACTTCGTAGAGCAGGGTGTGCATGTTGTCGGGATACTGGTCCCGGCCCCGATGCGCGGCGCGCAGTTCCTGCCGGTGGTCGCCCAGGAGATGATGTGCCGCCGTGACGGTCTTCCAGTACTCGAACCGTCCGCTCAGCGCACCGATCGTAGGATCGATGTGTGCCGACGCAGCTAGCGCCTCCTCCGCCCGTCCGAGACGCAACGCTTCAAGCGCAAACTGATACTCCGCTTCCGATCCGGGCGAGAGGTCGCGCTGGCGCGCGGTGGCGCGATACCGCTCGACGGCATCGCCGCGGAGATACGCGGCCAGCCAATCGAGCATCGCGAGATCCATCGGTGCGAGCCGCTCCCGCACGCCGTTCAGGAACGTCGCGATCGAATCGGCCTTTGCCGGTTGTCCAATCTGGATGCATGCCACGGAGACCCAGAGCAACGGAAGCGTAAAGCTGGAGTCGAGCGCGAATGCGCGGTCGAAATGCTCGATGGCGCCCCGCCAGTCGCGCCGGATGAACAGCTCCTCACCTGTCGCGTACTCCTTGTACGCTTCGAACGTGGGCGGCTGGCTCGCGTGGAGGGCCATGCCACCGGCGCGAGGGTCGCGCATGGCGGCGAGTGCAGCCATCGTCCGCTGTCTCAGTTCGCCGATGCCGACGAGCGGGGCCGCCGACGGAGCGCGGACCGGCGGCACCGCCTGCAGCACGCGACCGGTTCTCGCATCCACCACCCGCGTGTGAAACGTGATGTCTGCTGTGCCTGCCCGGTAGTACGCGCCCTCGATGACCGTTGCCGCTCCGGTCGCTCGCGCGAGCACGCCCGCGCCCGCGTCGCCCGTCCGTCCTAGCAGCCGGACCGTCCGGGCGCTCACCACTTCCGCGAATCCCGTCTCGCTCAGGCCTTGCGTGATCCAGTCGGCGGCCAGCCGCCCGAGCGCGTCAACGGTCGAGTCGCCGGTCTCGTTGACGAACGGGGCGACGACGATGCGGTCGGGACCGAGGCTGGCGGGCGTATCGGTGAGCCCCAAGGCGCCGACGGTGGCCGCGAGGATGCCGGCTCCCAAGAGCGCAGCGGTCACATGACTCCTGCGCACGGCACGCCTCGGCCGGCCGGGAGACGTGGCGCCGGGGGTACCGTCACCCAACGCGGGCGCGATCTCATCGGTGACTTCCCCGTCCCACAGTGGCCGTGCGCGCCTCGGCGGGAGCGGTGGAACAGCGACACCGGCTGTCACGCGACGCGCCCGTATCGCAGCGACGAGTGCGCGCGTCTCGGCCGATGGCTCCAGCTCGTAGTCTTCCAGCAGCATCCGGGCGAAATGATCATACGCCCGAAGCGCGCCTGCGGGATCGCCGCTCTGGTCGAGGAAGCCGATCAGCCGGGCGAGTCCGTCCTCGTCGTCAGGCGAAAGTTCGGCCAGGCGGCGGGCCCACCGGGCGCCCACGGTGGGCGTTTCTGCGCGCTCCGCGGCATCCATAAGCCGCCTCGCCGCCCCCACGGCGAGCTGCCGGAGCCGCTCGCGCTGCCCATCCAGCCACCGCTCGAACTCGGCCGAGTCGCCGAGGAAGAATCCCTCCAGAAACGGGCCCTGATACAGCTCGAGCGCGCGTGCGTCGTCGCCCTGCTTCAGAGCCTGCTCGAACTCCCAGATGTCGAGCACGACTGACGCGGGATCCAGCCACAGCTCCGTCGTGCCGAGCACCACGTGCTCTCCGTGGTCCTTGCGGAGGGTGTAGACGAGCTGAGAGAGGGCGTGCCGAGCACGGTCATCGGGGCTCTCCGGCCAGAGATACCCCACCAGCTTGTCGCGGCTGGTTCTGCCTGCCGAGAGGAGGGCGAGAAGTGCCAGCGCCTTTCGCTGGCCGGCCGGCCCGGTGGCCGGTCCTTCCGGACCCGGCAAATGCAAACCGCCCAGAGTGCAAACACGAAGCACAGGAACCGCGCCGGTGGCGGGGGAGGGCCGCCCCCGGTCGGGGGTTGCCCGTTCCAAGTATATCGCCCGCAACGACATGACGCACGTGATGGCGCTGTGATTGCCCGCTGACGCCGCAAGAGTAGACTGCGCCGCAATTGGAGGAGGTCGGGCATGGGCCTGGACGAAAACAAGCTGCTGGTGCGGCGCTATTACGCCGCGATGAGCGGCCACGACAAGCCGGCCGGGATGGTCAACGAGTTCGTCACCGACGCGAAGCTGCGCCGCCACATCGCGGCGATGGAATCCGCATTCCCACGCTACCGGCTGGTTGCCGAGGATGTCATCGCGGAGGAGGACCGGGTGGTGGTGCGCACCACAATGCGGGGAACCCACCATGGCGACTTCATGCACACGCCTCCGACCGGCCGCGAGGTCGCCGTACCGATGGTAGTCGTCTTCCGCATCGCGGGCGGCAAGATCGTGGATAGCTGGTTCAGTGGCGACATGCTGGGATTGCTGTATCAAATCGGCGTGCTGTCGCCGCCACCGCAGGACCCGTGAAGCCACGAATCGGCCACGGCAGTTCGCAAGCGCCTTGTCCCACTAACCGAGGATGACACCATGTCCAGATTGAGCATTCTGCTCCTCGCCTGCACCGGCATCGCTACTGCCGGGTGCGGCGACTCGACCGAGGGTCCCGAGACGTTCACGGCCAGCTTCGCCAGCGCCAGCACCGCCGCTCCAGGAGGTCGCTGCCCGGCGATCACCGTAGTCATCGCGGCCCCCGGGACCAGCGCCCCGGGTGGTGCGTTCACGACGGCGCAGAGCCACTGCGTTGATCCTGGGAGCGAGAATGGCGCCTTCACCGACGGCATTTTCACGTTCACGTATGCGGGGGGCAATGAGCTCAGCGGTACGTACCAGGGTCAGCTCGTGCCTACCGCCGACCCCGCCGTGTTCACGATCGACGGAGAGTTCGCCATCACCGATGGCGATGGGGACTTCGATGGGGCCACCGGCGCCGGCGATGCTAGCGGCACGACCAATCTCGCGACGGGTGATGCCGCGCTCCAACTCACCGGAACGATCGAACGGTGATTGCAGGCGATCCCATGCGGACCGCCCAAGAGGAACAAGCCGTGACAACGATGCATGTGATTACCCGGACTGCGGCCTGCGGGCTTCTCGCCGTCACGGCCGCCTGCGAGGACCCAACCATGAAGTCGATGTCAACTATTACCCGGATCGCGGCCTGCGGACTCCTCGCCTTTACGGCGGCCTGCAATGAGGACCAGGTCGTCGGCCCGATCAGTGCGGCGTCCGCCGGTTCGATGGTGGTGGCCACCGCCGCTTCGGCCACTGCGCCCGAACAGGTGACGTTCCCGATGTCGTTCGAAGACTACATCGATTGCTCCGACGCGATGTTGCATTTGACCTACGCAGGGACGCTCCGGATCGCCCAGTTCTATGGCCGCCTGGGAGAGCCGGTTCGCGAGACCATCCGGGTTTTGCTCAAGGGAACCGTGACGAATCTGTCGACCGGCGAGAGCGTGCGCGACGACGAGAACTTCACCATCATGTACGATCTCGTTGGCGGGACGCATAGCATCAACGGAGCTACGGCCCACATTACGGTGCCAGGCCAGGGCATCGTTCTCCACAACGCCGGCCGCATCGCATTCGATGAGAACGGTATTCCGAGATTCATCGCAGGACCCCACACCTTCCCGGGCCCGGCAGAATACTGCTCGGCGCTGACATAACGGCGGCCCCCATGTCAGACACACTCGTGATGCGTGCGCCAGTGCAGCCGTCCGAGCGGATCGTATCGCTCGACATCCTCCGTGGTCTGGCGTTGTTTGGAATGCTGATCGTGCACTTCGCCGATCATGCCGCCGAAGGAGCTGGTCTCGCCGGCTCAGCGCTGGAAGCAGTCCAGCTGCTCGTGTCCGGGCGGGCGTATGCCACCTTCGCTCTGCTGTTCGGTGCGGGGTTCGCGCTGCAGCTCGCGCGGGCCCGGAGCCGGGGCGTCCCGTTCACGGCGACGTACCTGCGCCGCCTCGGAGTGCTGGCGCTGTTCGGTGCCATTGCGCACGGCCTGTTCGGGTTCAATGTGCTCCTGGGGTACGCGGTGTGGGGCACAGTGCTGCTGGTGGTCCAGCGCTGGTCGACCCGGGTGCTCGTGGTGCTCGCGGTGCTGACCTCGTACGGGTCCGCGACCTACAACTTGGGCCTCATGCGGTTCATGCGGCAGACCATGACGCTACCCGAACGGACTGCGGCCTACGCAGCGATGGGGGCCGACTTCGAGGCGGGATGGGCGCTGCTCGACGAGGCTCGCGATCAGCCGACCATTGCCGCGGCCGTGCCGTACCGCATCAGACACATGGCGTGGTTCTACCGGCAGGCCTGGTTCGTCGGCATGGGGCTGCACCTTTTTCTCTGGGGCATGGTGGGGGTCAGGCTCGGATTCTTCGAGTCGCCGCAGCGACATCTTCGGCCAATCGCGGCAGTCGCAGGCGCAGGCCTCGTCACATGCGCCGCGTGGCTGCTATGGCAGAGTATCGAGCTTGAATGGCAGGGAGCGTTGCTGTATTGGGTGACATCGCCCTGGAGCGAGTGGCTGATGTTCTTCTACATCGGCGTCGTGCTGCTCCTGCTCGCAAAGAGCCGGGCGGCAGCCCGCTGGCTGTCCTGGTTCGCCCCCCCGGGGAGGGCGGCGCTCACCAACTATTTCATCCAGATCGTCACGATCGACCTGCTCCTGTCGCGCTATGGGCTGGGGCTCGGCGAGTTCGCTGCCTGGGCGGTGATCCCGGCGGCGGTTGCCATGTTCGGCCTGCAGTTGCTCGCGAGTCGCTGGTGGTTCGGGCGCTACCAGCTCGGGCCTCTGGAATGGGTCTGGCGCGGACTCACCTACGGACGCCGGCCTGCCTTTCTCCGCCTTGCGCCGGTTACTGCGGCGCCGCTTGCTCCAGCTGAGCCTTGAATGAGTCGGGGCGGCCGACCGGCCGCCCGTCCACGATATCTGTACGCCGAGCGGCGCGACATTACCTTGAACGCGGGCCGGCAAACTGTGTCGTTTGGCAACTCCCCTGAGGCGATGCGATCCGGACGCCATGGTTACCTGGTGCGTGGGGAAGCCCGGCTCTCCACTCCAATTGGCATCCGCCGAATTCCGTTCCAGCAGGAGGGCAAGGGAGAATGGGTGACGTCTGTCGCACCAGCGCCGCAGACCCCGCACTGAAGCTGATCCTGAAGTGAAACAGGTATTCCTCGACGGCCATTTCCTGGCGTTGCGGGACGTTGCCGATCCCCAACCCGGCGTTGGCCACGTGCTCGTGCGGGTGGCCGCGGCGGGGCTCAACCGGGCTGACCTGCTGCAACGGCGCGGGGGCTATCCGGCGCCGGCTGGGTGGCCCGACGATGTGCCGGGGCTCGAGTTCGCGGGAACGGTGGAAGCGACCGGCGCCGAGGCGAGCCGCTGGAGGCCGGGCGACAGGGTGATGGGGCTGGTGGGAGGCGGTGCCCAGTCCGAATTGTTGGCCGTGCATGAAGCCGAGCTGCTGCCAGTGCCACCGAGGATGGAGCTCAGTGAAGCGGCCGCCGTGCCGGAGTCATTTATCACCGCCTACGACGCGCTTCGCAATCGGGGAAGACTCCAGGCTGGCGAACGGGTGCTGCTGCATGCCGTGGGCAGCGGCGTCGGTACTGCTGCACTGCAGATCGCCCGGCTGTGGGACGCCATTGTGGTGGGCACCTCGCGCAGCGCCGGCAAGCTGGCCCAGGCCACAGCGATGGGACTGCACGTGGCGGTCAACACCAGCGAGCGCTCCTTCGCGGAAGCGCTGCGCGAGCCGGTGGATGTGATCATAGATCCGCTGGGTGCACCGTCGCTTACCGACAACCTTGCGGTGCTGGCGCACGGCGGCCGGCTGGTGCTGATCGGATTCCTGCAGGGGAGCAGAGCCGAAGTGGACCTGCAGCCGCTGCTCCGAAAGCAGCTTCACGTGGTCGGCACGCTGATGCGACCGCGGCAGCATGCCGAGCGGGTGGAGGTAGTGCGCCGGTTCGCCGACGACATCCTCCCCGCGCTGGAGTCGGGGCTGGTTCGGCCGGTTGTCGCTCGGCGCTTCGCCATGGACGCGATTGCCGAGGCACACGAGCTGCTGGAGCAGAATGCGGTGTTCGGGAAGATCGTCGTGGAGTGGTGAGTGGGAAGTGAGAAGTGAGAAGTGAGAAGTATTGCGGGCTCAGAGCAGGTTGAGTTGCGGCGGCGCAGGTGGAGCAGCCGTTTCCGCGTCGTCATCCTGCGCGGCAGCAGGAGGGAAGCCGTAGCGGGCTCGGAGGTCGTTGACCCGGGTTCTGAGTGCGTCGCGGTATGCCTGCGATGCATGGTCGTGACGGGCATAGTGCAGGCGATAGCGGGAGACGAGCCGGGGGAATTCCTTCTCCAGCTTGGGCAGAAATGTCGCGCGGGTGGCGGGACCCAACCGGAGCGGCGAGCAGGTAATGAAGCTGGCGTCGGCCCTCCGGGCCGCGGCGAAGAGCCTGGCCAGCGACGGACGGCGGTCGGTGATACCGGGAATGACAGGCGCAACCAGCAGGCCCGCCTCGAGCCCCGCTTCGCGCAGCCGGGTCAGGGCGCGGAGCCGGGCCGAGGGCACCGGCGAGCGTGCCTCGAGCCGCCGGGCGAGAGTCGGATCGGTGGTGGCGAGGGAGATGTTGACCCGGAGCCGGTGCTGCAGGCTCAATTCCATGAGCAGGTCCAGATCGCGGACGATGAGCGGCGACTTGGTGATGATGCCGAGCGAGAGCCCGCGGTAGCGCCGGAAGGCATCGAGGATGGAGCGGGTGATGCCGAATTTCCGCTCGCCCGGCTGGTAGGGATCGGTGGCTGTGCCGATGACGATGGTGACCGATCCAATGCGGGCCGGATCGAGCGTGCGCTCCAGCACCCGGGCTGCGTTCTGCTTGACCAGAATGTTGCGCTCGAAGGCGAGCGCCGCGTCATCTCCGCTTCCTTCCAGCCCGCCGGCCCGCTCCACTGTCCAGCGGTGGGTATCCCGCGCATAGCAGTAGGAACAGCCGAACTCGCAGCCCACGTACGGATTGATGGACCAGAACTCCATGTGGGTGGAGGCCGGGGCATTCAGCACCGACCGAGAGTGCACTTCCAGGAAGCGGGTGCCCCTGAGCCGCTCGTCGGCCAGCCGCATCGGTGCCGGCTGCTCCAGCAACGGAAGCTGGGCGCCCATGGTCAGCTGCACCTGCCCCAGCCGCAGGCGATGCAGGAAAGGCATCCGGACCCATGCACTACCGGACCGGCGCATTCCGGGCAGACGCGGATGCCGGGCGGGGTGACCGCCAGGGTGGGTGCGAGCTTGCGGAGCTGGGAAGGACGGGGAGCTGGGGTGCAGACCGGGCCGGGCATCGGGATCTCCTGGGTGTTCCACCACCCAAGATACCGAAGAAAAACCGAACCTACAAGTGGGCTCTTTGGCGCTCCCGGGGCAGCGAAAAATCCTCGCTATTGGCTGGCCGGATAAGGAGATCGAACGCCAGGAACAGGGTTCTTGACCAGGGAAATGCCACGAAGGGCATCGCCACCACGAGGGCTATCGTGCTGAGCCAGAGGACGGTCCACGGCGGACTTGGCCAGGTCAGCAGCAGCCAGAGGCCAAGCCAGACCACGAACATGGTCTCCATGATCATCAGGTTCACGAAGTGGGCCCCCAGCCAATAGCCACGCTCCCCTCGTTCAAATCGAAAACCGCACACCGGGCAGTTGGGCAGCATCCACAGCCATCGGACGAACACCGGGCGCCCGCCACAATCGGGGCAGCGCAGGCGCAACGCCCTGCCGGCAACCACAGCCGCCCGGGACAGCGAACTCATGCTGCCGTCTCCTGCAACTGGAGTTCCAGCCAGTCGGTGACATCGCGCAGAACCGCAGGGCCCGAGCGGTCTGCGAAGAGCGCGTGGTAGCCTTCGGGATACTCCACGTAACGCACCAGCTCGGCCGGCGCACGAGTCACCGCCTCACGGGTCTCGCGCGGCAGAACCATGCGGTCGCGCGCGCCATGGAGCAGAAGGGCAGGGACCTGGATCGATGCGATTCCGGTGCGGACGCGTTCCGCGGCCTGGTCCAGTTCGGTGGCAAGACGGGCGGTGCCCACGCGATGAAAGTGCGGATCCGCGAGGAGTTCCTCAAGCACGGCGGGATCGGCCGCGATGCCGCTCAGGTCCATTCGGGTCTTGAGCGAAATACGGGGCAGTAGGCGTGAGGTCAGCCGTGCGAGGAGCATGAGTGCGGGCGGTACGCCGACTTCGCCCAGGGGCGGGGAGGCCGCGACCACTGCGTTCACCCGGTCAGGATGCGCCAGCGCAAGATCGAGCGCCAGCAGCGCGCCCATGCTGCTGCCGATGAGCGTGACCCGCTGGACCGAATTGCGGTACTTGAGACGATCGGTGAGGGTGAGTGCGTCGGAGTGGTAGTCTGACCAGCGCCTGACATAGGCGCGCTGGCCGGCAGACCGGCCGTGGCCCCGCATGTCGATGGCGTGCGCGGCATAGCCGTGTTCCAGCAGGTGATCCACCACGTGACGATGCAGACCGGAATGGTCTCCCAGCCCGTGCAGCACCTGAACATGTCCCCTGGGGGGCGAGTCGGGCCACCAGCTCTGGTAATGAAGCCGGGTACCGTCGCTGCTGGTCAGGAAGCTCGAGTCATGCTGCACGATCGCGCACCACAATCACCGGAGTTCCCTCCGGAAGCCAGCCGACTGGATTCTGGCGCACCTGCTCCAGCGCGAACTCGACAGCATCGTCAGCCGGCTGGTGGACATGACCGTCGCCGCTGAACTGGTGCAGATAGAGCGTAGGACCCGCGTTGCGCAGATGCTCCGCGACAAACGCCGCGATCTCCCGCTGCCACACGTCCGGCGCGCGGCTTCGCACCGGTGAACGACGGTGGCGATCGGTGGCGGTGAGGATGGCCTGCCGGTTCATCCCCAGCTTGCGCCAGCGGCGCCGCAGTTCGGACTCCTCGCGGTGAGCCGCCGGATCGCGCTGGACGAAGAAATCGCAACTGCATTTGCCGGAGAGAAATCTGACGGCCGTCTGCGCTTCCGGCAGGAGTGCCCGCAAGCGGGGACCGTCTGCCGGTGGGAGGAGATCGATGGTGATGCCATGGGGCGCCATCGAGCGAACTTCGCTGAGCGTCAGGCGGCTAGCGACGAAGAGAAAGTGGCACAAGCCACGTTACTCGGTGGCGCTGGCGACATCGTGGACGGTGACCAGGTCAGTCACCCGGAGCCGACGCGACCCGTGCGGAAGCCGCAGCGACAGCTCGTCGCCCACCTGGCGGTCCTTGAGCGCGCGGCCAAGCGGTGACGCCAGGGAAATATGGCCGGCGTCGAAATCCATCATCTCGGCCAGCACCAGCATGTAGGTGTCGGTCTCCTTCGAGTCCAGATCCAGCACCGTCACTTTCGAGCCGAGCCCGACCCGGTCGGTCGGGGCCTCGGTAGTGGCCAGCTGCCCGAGCTGGTAAAGTCGCGCATGGAGCTGCCCCAGCCGGGCCTGGACGAACTGCTGACGCTCCAGCGCCGCCTTGTATTCCGAGTTCTCCCGCAGGTCGCCCAGTTCGACTGCCTGGGCGATGGCCTGGGGAAGGGTGACGTTGAGTTCGTGGCTGAGTTCGTCGACTTCGCGACTCAGCTTCTCGCGCATTTCCTGGATCATGGCCTTCTTCTGACGCTATAAAGACGTGGCCCGGGGCGGCACGGCCCCGGGCGCGAATTCGCTTATGTTGAATTCAAAGCTACGGCAGCGGCGTCGCCGGGGCCAGAGGGTGGGCCAAGTCATTGTGCAACAGTCTCTTCGTCCCTGCCGTACGTCCGTTGCTGGCTGGGTGGAGACTCCGCCCGTACGTTAGAGTTGAACTACAGTTGAGGGGAGCAGACGCATGTCGCGCAGTTTTCTTCCAATCGTCGCCCTGCTGCTGGTCGGTGCAGGCGGCACCGCAACGCAGCATCTTCGCCTTACCGGAACGTCGCCGGCCAGGGATTCCACCGTGGCCGAGGCGCCGCGCGAGATCCGGTTGAGCTTCAACCTCAAGCCCGAGCTGGCGCTGGTGCGGATCGGCCTCGCGTCGGCCTCAGGCACCAAGGTGGCCATGGGCAAACCCGCCCGCACCTCCGACTCGCTGACGGTCGCCGCGCCGGTCGAGGGCAAGCTCGCGGCGGGTGGATATACCGTGACCTGGCAGGCGGCCTCGAGTGATGGCCACCCCATTCGCGGAACTTTCGGATTCACGGTGGCACCTGCGGCGGCCACGGCTGAATCCGCGGCAACGCCGTCAGGAACGACAATTTCCCGGGACCACTCATCGCATCGTTGATGCTGTTGCAGGATCCGACACCGCTGCTCGACGCCGCCACCGGTGCGAGGTGGCTGGGCTACGTGTCGCTTTTCCCGGTGGTGGGAGCGGCGGTATTCCGGATTCTGGTTCGGCGCACCGGCTCCGGCTGGCCCGACATGGTGCCTCGGCTGGAACGGCGCGCCGCAGCCGTTGGGTTGGTGGCCGCCGGCGCGCTGCTGATCGAACTGCTGCTCAAGCTGTACCTGCAGGCCCGCGCGTTCAGCGACCCGACGTTGCCACTTTCCATGGAAGACGTGCACACGGTGCTGCGGCATACCAGCTGGGGCAGCGGCTGGCACCTGCAGTTCATGGCGGCGATTCTGGCGCTGGTGGGCTACGCACTGGCCCGGCGCTGGACCTCTGGCTGGATCCTGGTGTTCGCGGCCGTGCTGTTCAGCCTCTTCGCCACCCCGCTGACGGGCCACGCCACAGAGCATCCATGGGGACCGCGCATTGGCCAGCTGGTGCACTCGCTGCACCTGGCGGCCGGCTCCACTTGGCTCGGCACGCTCGCCGCGCTGCTCGCCTCGGTCTATCCGGCTACACTCGGCGACCCGCGCCGGGAGCAGGTCCTGGCAAAATTGGTAAATGCGTTCTCCCCGCTCGCGCTGGTTTCTGCCGGCACCGCGGTGGCATTGGGGCTGGTGCTGGGCCTGACGTACAACGGTGGCATCAGCGCGATCTTCACCACGGCATATGGCCGTACCATGCTGGTGAAGGTTGGGCTGCTCGGAGGTGTTCTCGTGACGGGCTGGTACAACTGGAAACGGGTGCGCCCGGCGCTGGGCGCGGAACCGGGGGCCGAGCGGCTGGCGCGATCGGCAGTGGCCGAACTGGTGCTGGGTACGCTGCTGCTGGCGGCGACCGCAGTGCTGGTGGCACTGCCTGCGGCGGGCATCGGTGAGTAGCCGGCCTCGTCGATTCTCGTGGCGATGGCCACTGCTGGCGGTCGTCCTGGCGGCGGCATGTGCCCCGCCGCAGGCAGCGGTCGAGGCCAACACCGTACCGATCCCGACCGCACCTGATTCGGTGGCGGCCCGGCTCCTGGCCGATGTGCGCGATATCGACAGCACCATCCGGGTCGAGGCGCGCTATTTCACCAGCAACAACTTCACCGGCGCTCCGCTCGCGGGATACGAGGCCGACCGGGCGCTGTTGCGGCGCGAGGCGGCGGTGGCGCTGGGCAAGGTCCAGCAGCGCCTGGCCCGGCAGGGGTTGGGTCTGCTGGTCTATGATGGATACCGGCCGGTGCGGGGCACACTGGCGATGGTGGAGTGGGCAGAGCGGACCGGCAGGGTCTCGCTGCTGGATGACGGCTACATCGCCCGGCGAAGCCGGCACAACATGGGTGTGGCAGTGGACCTGACCGTCGTGTCGCTGGCCACCGGCGAGCCACTCGACATGGGAACACCCTTCGACACCTTCGACGAATCGGCCCATACTGCCAACGCCACCGGGGAGGTGGCCCGAAACCGTTCGGTGCTGGTGGACGCGATGGAAGCCGAGGGGTTCGTCAACTACGAGCAGGAGTGGTGGCACTTCAGTTTCGAGGTATCCCACCCGGTTCCGTTCGACATGCCTGTCCGCTAAGCGCCGAAGCTGCTTGATTTTGGCGCTGGGACAGGATAAGATGGCACGTCTCGATCGTCCCCGACGATCTGTACGACCCCTTTCCAACAGGATTGCCGACATGGCCTCCTGGACCCGTGCCGCTCGCCGCATTCGATGGTGGGCGCCCGTAGTCCTTGTCTCGTTAGCTCTTGCCGCCTGCGGCGGCACATCAGAGCAATATCCGCAAAGCACGCTGCACCCCAAGGCCGACTTTGCCCGGCTGCTTGATGGTGTGTTCATGCACACCGTCTGGGCCGCGGTCGTGGTCTTCGTCCTGGTCGAGGGGGCGCTGCTCTGGGTCATGTGGCGCTACCGGGGCAAGCCGGGCGACGCCGAGCCGCCCCAGGTCCATGGCAACACCCTGCTGGAGATCATCTGGACCGCGATCCCGGCGCTCCTCCTCGCGGTCATCGCGGTGCCTACGGTGCGGGCCATCTTCAAGACCTACGAAGTGCCGGCCGGGGATGCGCTGGAGGTGGAGGTCATCGGGCATCAGTGGTGGTGGGAATTCCGCTACCCGGATGAAGGCCTGGTCACCGCCAACGAGCTGCATGTGCCGCAGGGGCGCACAGTCACGCTCAAGATGAAGACGATCGACGTGCTGCACAGCTTCTGGGTACCGCAATTCGCCGGCAAGCGCGACGTCTTCACCAACCGCACCACCACGCTCTGGTTCAAGGCCGACACCACCGGGTACTACTCGGGACAGTGTGCCGAGTTCTGCGGCATCCAGCACGGGAAGATGGCGTTCCACGTGGTGGTGGAGACTCCCGAAGAATTCGCCGCGTATATCGCTGGGCTCAAGGCTACGGCGCCTCCGGCTGACACGGCGGCGGCGAGTACGGCCGCTGTAGCTGCTGCGTCCGCGGCCGCTCCCGCCCAGGCTGGAGATACCACCGTCACGTCGCTGGCGGCGCAGGCCCCGACCTCTGCTGCCGTGGACTCGGGGGGCAAGCTCTTCCAGACGAGGTGCACGATCTGCCATTCGCTGAACGCGACGGAGACCCGCAAGATGATCGGGCCCAACCTGGCCACTGTGGGAAGCCGGCGGCATATCGCGGCGGGCACGCTGCTCAACACCGACGCCAACCTCGCGGCGTGGATCAAGGACCCCCAGCAGCTCAAGGTCGGCGTCCAGATGCAGAACCTCGGGCTCACGACGGAGCAGGCCGAGATGGTGGCGGCCTACCTCCGGACGCACCGGTAACCTCGGACTTTTCATGGCTACTTCCGCAGTGTCCCCTGCCGGCGAGATCCCCGCGATCCACCCCGAAAAGACCGGGCTGTGGAGCTGGATCACCACGGTCGATCACAAGAAGATCGGCATTCTCTACGGCATCAGCGCATTCGCGTTCTTCCTGATCGGCGGGCTGGAGGCACTGCTCCTCCGGCTCCAGCTGGGCACACCGGACAACACGTTCCTGTCGCCCGAGCTGTACAACCAGCTGTTCACGATGCACGGCACGACGATGATCTTCCTCGCCGTCATGCCGATGAGTGCGGTGTTCTTCAATTACATGATTCCGCTGCAGCTGGGGGCGCGGGACGTGGCCTTCCCGCGGCTCAACGCCTTCAGCTACTGGGTGTTCCTGCTGGGCGGACTGGTGCTCAATTCGAGCTTCCTGTTCAACGCCGCCCCGAATGCCGGATGGTTCGGGTACGCCAACCTGACGTCCACCCAGTATTCGCCGGGCCTCAACATCGACTTCTGGGTCGTCGGCCTCCAGATCCTGGGTGTGTCGTCGCTGGCGGCGGGCGTGAACTTCTTCACCACCGTGGTGAACATGCGCTGCAAGGGCATGAAGCTCATGCGGATGCCGATGTTCACCTGGATGAGTTTCATCACCCAGGTGCTGATCCTGCTGGCGTTCCCGGTGATCACGGTGGCGCTGATGCTGGTGATGTTCGACCGGTTCTTCGGCTCGAACTTCTTCGTCACGGCGCGGGGCGGTGACCCGATGCTGTGGCAGCACCTGTTCTGGATCTTCGGGCATCCCGAGGTCTACATCCTGATCCTGCCGTCGTTCGGGATCGTGAGCGAGGTGCTGCCGGTGTTCGCCCGGAAGCCGCTGTTCGGCTATGCCGCGATGGTGTTCTCCGGCATCTTCATCGCCTTCCTCGGCTTCGGCGTGTGGGCCCACCACATGTTCGCCACCGGCATGGGCCCGATCGCCGACACGATGTTCAGCCTGACCACGATGCTGATCGCGATTCCCACCGGGGTGAAGATCTTCAACTGGCTGGGCACCGTCGCGGGCGGGTCGCTCCAGTACAAGACCCCACTGTACTTCTCGCTCGGCTTCATCGCGATGTTCATCATCGGCGGGCTGTCGGGGGTGATGCACGCGTCGCCGCCGGCGGACCTGCAGCAGACCGACTCGTACTTCATCGTGGCCCACTTCCACTACGTGCTGTTCGGCGGTGCGCTCTTCGGTCTGTTCGCCGGCCTCTATTACTGGTGGCCGAAGATCACCGGGAAGCTGCTCGACGAACGCGTCGGCACGCTGCACTTCTGGCTGATGCTGATCGGGTTCAACCTGACCTTCGCGCCGTTCCACATCCTCGGCCTGCAGGGGATGGCGCGGC
>JAICQR010000027.1 GCA_025937755.1 Gemmatimonadales bacterium
GACGATGAGGACGATGAGGACGCGGACTTCTCGTTCGGCGACGACGAGGACGACGAATAGCAGGGTTGCGGGGTCGGGAGCGGCTGGCTAGACTCCCGCTCCCCGTAGCAGGGCCTGTAGCTCAGTTGGTTAGAGCGCACGCCTGATAAGCGTGAGGTCGGTAGTTCAACTCTACCCAGGCCCATTCCGCAGAACACGCAGATGCAACTCAGACGACACTGACGGCCCCAGCCTGGCTGGGGCCGTTGGCGTTTTGGCCGGCCGCTCGTCGCCCCAACGCCGCTTCAGCGGCAGAGTCGAGACCCGGCTTCAGCCGTTGTCTCGAGGCGCCCGACGAACAATCAGCAGTTGCCATCTGCGAAGGCTGCGGTTGCAGTTTCCACTCACCCCTGCCGTCCAGCTGCCAGCTCTGGCGCCACCAGATCTCAGGCAGTAGCGTCCTGTGGGAGTGTCGTCCGACACAGGCAACGAGGTGCGAATGTCGGGATCAACTTGGGGATGGGCCGGGCTTCTCCTCCTGGTGGGTGCATGTGCCAACCCGGTGCAGTCGAACACTGACGGCTTGGACCAGACCGGGCTCGAAGGGACCGTTACCCTGGGTCCAATCCAGCCGGTCTGTCACGCAGAGGAACCCTGTGAGGCGCCGCTGCAGGCTGACTTCACGCTCCGGCAGGGCGGGCGGGTGGTCGCCCACTTTGCCAGCGATCGCAACGGGCGCTTCCTGGTCTACGCGGCGCCCGGCACCTACATCGTGGTCCCGGCCCAGCCAATTGGCCTCGGCGTGCAGACACCAGAGGTCATCGTTAAGCCGCGAGGTTTGACGCACGTCGACTTGTCGTTCGACACCGGGATTCGCTGAACGGCGAACCGGCCAGCGCACGATGGTGCGGACGCCGGCATGACAGAAGACGGGAACTGCAACCGCAGATTTCGCAGATTTGAACTGCTGAATGCCCTGTGCACCGGCTGTCAGCGGTGCTCCCACAAAACCAACGCGAGCTCTGTGGGAGCAGCAACGAATCTAGGCGCCCAATGAACAGTCGGCAGTTGAAATCTGCGAAATCTGCGGTTGCAGTTTACCTCCGCCGAGCCGCCGAGCCGCCGAGCCGCCGAGCCGCCGAGCCGCCGAGCCGCCGAGCCGCCGAGCCGCCTAGCCGTCCCCCACCGCCTCCGCCTCGGTCGGATACACCGCCAGGATCGTCGAGAAGCCCGAGATCTCGAACACCTCCCGCACCGACGGGTTCAACCCGAAGAGCCGCAGCGATCCTCCCGAGGCGCGAAGCGTCTTGGCAGCACCCAGCAGCACCCGCAGCCCCGCGCTGCTGATGTAGTCCAGCTGGGTGAAGTCCAGCGCGACCTTGCTCGCGGCGGCGAGTACGCCATCCAGTGCCTTCTGGGCCTCGGGCGACGTGGTGCTGTCCATGCTGCCGGCGATCGCTACTATATGAACGTCGTTGCTCGTGCGCGTGGATATCTCCATCACCCTGCCTCCACCTGGTCGTTCTGTTGCCCGCCCGCCAGCAGTTTCACGAGTACCAGCACGTTCTGCCCGTTTCGGCGCTCGTAACGCACCTCGTCCATCAGTTCCCGGACCAGATGCAGCCCCAGCCCCCCCACCGGTCGCTTGTCGACCGGCAGGGTCGTATCCGGCGCGGCCCGCCTGAGCGGATCGAACGGCGGGCCCTCGCTGGTCAGCGTGAGCACCACCCGCTCCTGATCCAGCTCCATCCCGACGGTCAGCGACCCGGCCTGGCGTCCCGCATTGCCGTGCGACAGCTCGTTCGCGAGCAATTCGTCCAGTGCCACGTTCATGGATCGGCGCACGCCCGCCGGGATGGCATGCGCCTCGGCAAACCCGGCAAACGCCGCGTTCGCCTTGCCCACGCCATCGGGGTCGACGCCAACGCACAGCTCGAATCCATGTCGCATTCGGACCTCAGGCCGGTCGGCAAATTACGCCCGCACGGCCTTTCCCTGTCAAGCCGAGTGAAAACGTTGCAACGACCCCTCGATGGGTGCATGTTAGCTTCGGGATCGGTCTCCCGCCCGGGGCCGGCCTCTCCTTCCAACTTTTCCGAAGCTCGTTTGTACTTATGAATACGGCACCCGCCGCCAACGACGATGTGGACCGTGAGCTCGTCCGCCGGTACCTGGACGGGGAGTTGGCTGCAGGGGACGAGCTGGTCGGTCGCCACCTCCGCCGGATGTTCAACGTTGCCCTCCGGATGCTCGGCAACGTGCAGGATGCAGAGGATGTCACCCAGACGGCGTTCGGCAACGCATTTGCCGCCCTGGGCACCTACGATCCGAAGTACCGTTTCTTCAGCTGGATATATCGAATGACGGTCAACACCTCGCTGAATACGTTGAAGCGCCGCCGGGACCTGGTCTCCCTGGACGGGAAGTACGATGCCCCGGTGGCGGACGTGACGAGCGAGAGCGCGGTCGAAGCCGGCGACCGGGTCGGACGGGCGCTGCTCGAGTTGAAGCCGGACGATCGCGCGGTGGTCGTCCTGCGGCACCTTGAAGCCCTCTCCTACGAGGAGATTTCTGATGCGCTCGGCGTGCCCGTCAAGACCGTGAAATCGAGGCTCTTCACCGCGCGCCAGCGCCTTCGCGCTGTGCTGCTCGACGGGAGGGAATGAACGTGCTCACGCCGCATCAGCGAGAGTTGATCCATCGCGAGATGGACGGGGAAACCACGCCGGAGGAGAGCGTCCAGGTCGGAGAGCTGGTCGCGGCGCAGCCCGAAGCGCTGGCGCTCATGACCAGCCTGCGGGAACTCGACGCCATCTTTCGCAAGGTCCCCGATCATGCGCCGCCTCCGGGTCTGAGGCCGCTCATCCACCAGGCAATGTCTTCGACGGCGACGCGTTCGCGCAGGACAGGGCGAACCCATGGGAATACGCCAGCGTTCTCCAGATGGATCGTGCAGCAGTGGAATAGTGTCAGAAACCTCACGGAGGAACTCATGCAGACGAAGACAGTGCTGATCGGGGCAGCTGCAGCAATCGCGGTGGTCGCGATCATTGGCCATTTCACGGTGGGATATCCGCCGAGCGTCTTCGACGCTGGCACGATTGGCGCCAGTGACAGCATCGTGGGTGTCCAGCAGGCCGGGCGCTATCGCGGGCGCACCATGACGGACGCAGACGTGTCACTGTCGAACCCCGAGGTCCAGGCGCTCTTCCAGGATGACAAGGTCCTGAAGCTGGTCCAGAGCGATGTATTCCGCACCATCATGCGCGATGAGTCCTTCCGCGCACTGCAGACCAATGCTGCCTATCAGGCACTGCAGAAGGATGCGGACTACGCGGCGCTGCAGAAGGATGCGGCCTACGCGGCGCTGCAGAAGGACGCGGCGTACATGGCGCTGCAGAAGGACGCGGCCTGGCAGGCGCTGCAGTCCAACGCCGAGTATCAGCAGTTGAGCAGGGACGAGACGTTCCGGATGCTGCAGGCGAAGGGCGTGGACCGGCAGGCGCTGGAGAAGGACGCTGCGTACACGGCGCTGCAGAAGGACGCCGCGTACATGGCGCTGCAGAAGAACGCCGCGTGGCAGGCGCTGCAGAAGAACGCCGCGTGGCAGGCGCTGCAGAAGAACGCGGCCTACCAGGCGCTCCAGTCCAACGCCGCGTACATGGCGCTGCAGAAGAACGCGGCCTGGCAGGCGCTCCAGTCCAACGCCGCGTACATGGCGCTGCAGAAGAACGCGGCCTACCAGGCGCTGCAGTCCGACAATGCATTCCGGATGCTCCAGGCGACCGAGACGTTCCGGATGCTTGCCCGCGATCAGGCGGCGTCCGAGGCCTTCCTCACCCAGGCGATGCGCATGGAACTGTAGTACCCGAGTCATACCCTGCGATGCCGGCCCCGGCTGCCCTTGCGGCGGCTCGGGGCCGGTGTAGCTTCCGCCTCTCAGCGATGCCCCAAGCTCACTTCAGGAACTCCGCACTCACCCGCGGACGCGCCCTCGCGTTGTTTGTGGCCGCGTTCTCCGGGCTGACTGCGCCCGGGCGCCTTTCAGCCCAGTTCCAGGAGCTGAGCACGCCCACGATGCACCTGATCTACACCTCGCCGCTGCAGTCCTATCTGGTTCCGCAGGTGACCGCGAGCTTCGAGCGGGCGCGGCAGTTCCACCAGCAGCTCTTTGACTACGTGCCCGGTGACCGGACCAACGTGCTGATGCACGACCTCTGGCACTATGGCAACGCGGGTGCCCGCCCCATTACCGAGAATCACGTGACGATCGGGATAGGGCCCTACGGTCACGACTACGAATCGGCGCCGGCACCGGAGCGAATGGTGTCGTCCATGAACCATGAGCTGGCGCACATATTCACATCCGACAAGCCCGCCGCATCCGATCGGGCGTTTCGGTCGATCTTCCTGGGCAAGGTTGCCCCCACGCCCGAAGTGCCCCTCTCGGTGCTCTACAGCTACCTGACCGTGCCGCGGTGGTACGCTCCGCGATGGTATCTCGAGGGAATCGCGACCTATCTCGAAACCTGGATGAACGGCGGCATGGGCCGGGTGATCGGGCCCTACGATGAAATGGTGTTCCGGACCATCGTGCGCGACAGTGCCCGGATGTACGACGTCGTCGGCCTCGAATCGGAGGGGACGACCATCGATTTTCAGGTTGGCTCCAATTCGTATCTCTACGGCACCCGCTTCGTCAGCTATCTGGCGCTCCAGTACGGCAACGACCGGATGCTCTCGTGGTTTGATCGTGGGAAGGGCAGCAAGGCCTATTTCGCCGCCCAGTTCCGGCACGTCTTCGGCACGTCGCTCGAGGAAGAGTGGTCCCGCTGGATCGAGTGGGAGAAAGCCTGGCAGACCGGCAATCTCGCGGCAATTCGGCAGCACCCCGTCACCCGGGCTCGGCCGCTGACCGACAGGGTGCTCGGCTCGGTCTCGCATGCGTGGCATGACTCCGCGACGGCGAGCATCCTGGTGGCCGTCCGCTACCCCGGGCAGGAAGCCCACATCGCTTCCATCGACGTGGCGAGCGGCCGCTTCACGCGGATCCAGGACATCCCCGGCGCATCGGGTCTTTCGGTCACGTCACTGGCGTTCGATCCGTCATCACGGACGCTGTTCTACACCACCAACAACAGCGACTGGCGGCACTTGCTGGCGCTGGACCTCGCCACTGGCGACACCCGCGTGCTGCTCCGCAACGCCCGCATCGGCGACCTGGCCTTCAACCGGGCCGACCGGGCGCTCTGGGGGGTGCGGCACGACAACGGCTTCTCCACCCTGGTGCGGCTCCCGTACCCGTATACCGAATGGAACCAGGTTCACACCCTGCCATACGGCAGCGACCTCTTCGATCTCGACGTCGCCCATGACGGCTCGGCGATCATCGCCTCGATGTCCGGGATCAGCGGCGACCAGCGGCTGGTCCGGATGGAAATGGCCAGCCTGCTTCAGGGCGACGCCACGCCCGACGTGCTGTACGAGTTCGGAGACTGGTCGCCGTCCAATTTCGTGTTCTCCGATGACGGCAGATTCCTCTACGGATCCTCGTACTACTCCGGTGTCTCCAACATTTTCCGGTACGACGTGGAGCGCCGGCGTATGCAGCCCCTCAGCAACGCGGAAACCGGCTTCTTCAAGCCGGTGCCGCTGCCGGGGGATTCACTGGTGGCGTTCGAGTACTCCCGTCTGGGCTTCGTGCCATCGATGATTCCCGAGACCGTGCCGGACAGCGTGAGCGCCGTCCGGTTCCTCGGCAACGAGATCGCCGAGCGGAGGCCCGAGGTGCAGGAGTGGATGGTAGGCCCCATGCCGGCAGTGGACCGCGACGCACTTGCAGCGGCAACGACCGGCTACAGCGCCCTGCGGAACTTCAAGCTCGACAACGTCTATCCAGTGGTCGAGGGCTATCAGGATTCCGCCGGCACCCTCGGCGTTGCAGGCGGGCTCAGGGCCGGCTTCTCGGACCGCCTCGGCGCGACGGCACTGGACCTCACGGCCTCGTATTCACCTGCGCCATCGCTGGCGACGGACGAGCGCGTCCACCTGCGAGCCGACTTTCGCAGCTGGAACTGGAGACTTTCCGGCACCTTCAACCAGGCAGACTTCTACGACCTCTTCGGACCGACGCGAACCAGCCGCCGGGGGTACTCGCTGTCGGGCCAGTACCGGGGAAACCTGATCATCGATGGGCCGACCGAGCTGAGCTACACCCTCCGGGCCGCGGCATACGGCAATCTCGCCACGGTGCCCGAGTTCCAGGATGTCGCAGCGTCGTCCGACAAGCTCGCCACGTTCACCGGCGAACTCGACTACCAGTCGCTCCGGCGCTCGCTGGGCGCGACCGACGACGAGCTCGGAAGCACGTGGAATCTGGCGTTCCGGGGCAACTATGCCGGCAGCAGGTTCCAGCCCCGTGTCAGTCTCGACCTGTCCCGGGGCTTTCTGTTGCCGCTCGACCACTCGTCCATCTGGTTCCGCGCCTCCGGCGGCACGTCCATCGGTGGCGACCGCGAGGATCCGTTCGCCCGGACCTACTTTGGTGGTTTCGGCAACAACTGGGTGGACTACCGTGACATCAAGCAGTTCCGGGGCACCGAAAGCTTCCCCGGCCTGGAGATCAACCAGGTCAGCGGCGCACGGTATGGCAAGGCACAGGTGGAGTGGGTGTCGCCGCCGCTGCGCTTCCGCAAGGTCGGAATCCCGAGTGCCTATTTTCGCTGGGCCCGGCTCTCGGTGTTCGGGAGCGGTCTCGTCACCGATTTCGACAATGACGTAACGCGGCGCAGCTACGTCAGTGTCGGCGTGCAGGCGGACATCCGGATGATCACGCTGTCGCACCTCGCATCCACGCTATCCTTCGGCTTCGCCGTTGCCGACGGGCAGGGAATCCCGCGCAGCTCGGAATTGCTGATCTCGCTCAAGCTGATGTGAACATGGTCGTGGCCCTCGCCATCAGCGTGCTGCCGGTCTTCCTCTTCCTCGGCGCGCTGGTATTGCTCGACAGTTACAAGCTCATTCCCCTCCGGGCGATTCTGTTCGCCGTGGCGGCAGGGTGCGTCGCTGCCGCGGCGGGCTACGCCGCCAACAGCTGGCTGCGGGAAGCGCTGGCGCTGGACCTGCCGCGCTACTCGAGGTACGTCGCCCCCGTGGTCGAGGAGCTGCTCAAGGCGCTGTACGTCGTCTGGCTGATGCGCCGGAGCAAGGTCGGGTTCGTGGCCGACGCGGCCACCTATGGCTTTGCCGTCGGGACCGGCTTTGCGCTGGTCGAGAACGTCCTGCTGTTGCAGGCCTATCCGTCAGCGACGCTATGGGCCTGGCTGGTCCGGGGTTTCGGTACCGCGCTGATGCACGGCGGCACCACGGCGATCGTCGCCATGATGGCGCGGACGCTCCAGAAGCGCGAAACGGGATTGCGCCTGCGGCTGGTGCTTCCGGGCCTCGCGGTCGCCATATTGCTGCACGCGCTGTACAACCAGTTCCTGGTGTCACCGCTGCTGGCGACGGCGCTCATCATGCTGGTATTGCCCTCCATCGTGAACGCCCTCTTCCGGAAGAGCGAGCGGGAGACCCAGGCCTGGCTGGGCACCGGCTTCGACATGGACCAGGAACTGCTGCGCGTCACCCGTGCCGGCGAAGTGTCGAATACGCCCGTCGGCCAGTATCTCAGGGAGTTGCGGACCAGTTTCCCGCCTGAGATTATCGTGGACACCATGTGCCTCCTGCGGCTGCGCGCCGAGCTCGGCGTGCGGGCCAAGGGGCTGCTGCTCTTGCGGGAGGCCGGGTTCGAGCCGGCCGTCGATCCTTCGCTTTCCGCGAAGCTCGAGGAGCTGCACTACCTCGAGCGGAGCATCGGCAGAACCGGCATGCGCGCGATCCGGCCCTTCATCCACACCAGCACCCAGGACCTGTGGCAACTGAACCTGCTCGACCCGGCGCAGCGATGAGTGATGCCGCAGCCTTCCAGGCCACCCAGACGACCCTGCGCGTCCCGCCCAAGGTCCTGGTGATCGGCAGGAGCTTCCAGGAGGCCACGTCCCTGATGAAGCATCTGGGACAGGAGGGCTACCTGGTCATCGCGGAGGCCGACCCCGCTCGCGCGCTCACTGTGCTGCGCTCCGCGCGCTTCGAGCTGGTCCTGGTGGAAACGGACCTGCCTGGCGATGCTGGCCGGGCGTGCATCGAGACGCTGCGCGCCGACGACGTGCTTGCGTCCCTGCCGGTGCTCGCGATCTCCTCATCAAATGACATGGACGCCATCGAGCGCTGCCTCAATGGCGGCGCGGACGACTACTTGCCGGCGGCGTTCGGCCCCGCGATGCTGCGCGCGCGAGTCAATGCGGCGGTGGACCGGGAGCGGCTCCACGACGGCCAGTATCTGCGGCGCGAGATGTCCGTGGCTCGGACCATCCAGCGCGACTTCCTGCCCCAGGCGCTCCCCGACGTTGGGGGCATGGAACTCGAGGCCGCGCTCCGGCCGGCCCTGGACGTGTCGGGCGACTTCTACGACTGCTTCCTGCTGTCGTCGGGCGAGGTGATGCTCGTCGTCGGGGACGTGTGCGACAAGGGCGTGGGCGCGGCGCTGTTCATGGCGCTCTTCCGCAGCCTGATCCGCGCCTCCGCCGACCCGGTGGGCGGCGGCGCCATCCAGATGATCGGTGGCCGACATACCATGGTGATGCAGGCGCTGCAGTCGGCCTCGCCCGCCGAGCTGCTGACCCGCGTGGCCGGCTTCACCAACGACTATATCGCCCGGCTCCACGGGCGGACCAACATGTTCGCCACCGTGTTCCTCGCGTCGGTGGAGCCGTATTCCGGCGAGCTGGTCTACGTGAACGCCGGCCATGAGCCGGCGCTCATCATTGCGCCTGATGGGAGTATTGAGGAACTGCGGCCCACCGGGCCCGCGCTGGGCATGATGCCGCAGTCGCGGTTCACGGCGGTGACCCGCACACTCGAGAAGGATCACTCCCTGCTCGCCTTCACCGATGGATTGATTGAGGCCCACAGCCCCACTGGGGAGATCTACGGCGGCGAGCGGCTCCGCGAGGTGCTGCGGAGCCGGGCGAACGATACCGCGTCGGGAATGGTACGGGCGGTGCTCGACTCCCTGGCAACCTTCGCCCGGCACGCCGATCCGCACGACGACGTTACGATGCTGGCTGCCCGGATGCAGTAACGGATCGGTACGTCCAGCTGTTCAGCGATTCAGCCGTCTAGCCGTCCAGCCGTCCAGCCGTCCAGCCGTCTAGCCGTCTACCCGTCCAGCCGTCCAGCCGTCGAGCCGTCCAGCCGTCCAGCCGTCCAGCGGCCATTGACATACCTAGCACCGCAATGTATAGTATCGCTAGGTATAAGCCATGGATATCAACAAGGACCTCATCGCCGCCTCCTCGACCCCGATCGTTCTCGCGATCCTGGCCGAAGAGGACAGCTACGGATACGCCATCCTCAAGCGCGTCCGCGAACTGTCCGGCGGCCGCATGGACTGGACCGACGGCATGCTCTATCCGGTCCTCCATCGGCTCGAACGGCTCGGCCTGATCGAGGCCAAGTGGCAGGTCGCCGACACCGGCCGCCGCCGCAAGTATTACAGCATCACCGCCGCCGGCCGGTCCCAGCTGATTGAGGAGCGCCGCCAGTGGCAGGCAGTCGACGAGACGTTGCGGGGCATCTGGCAGGCACTCCGCCTGCCAGCCTCGGCCGTTCAACAACTACAGGGAGCATGAGCGATGTCGGCTCAGCATGAATCCGGGTCGCTCGAAACGCAGATCGACCAGTGGCGTGAGTATCTCCGCCGCCGGCAGGCCATACACAGCGTGGACGTGGCCGAACTCGAGGACCATTTGCGCGAGCAGGTCAGCGCCCTCGTGGCCAGCGGCCTCGCCACCGACGAGGCGTTCCTCGTCGCCGTGAAGCGCATGGGCGAGCTCGACTCCCTCTCCCGCGAATTCGCCCGCGAGCATTCCGACCGCCTCTGGAAACAGCTGGTCATGGTCAATGACGCTGGCGACACCCGCGCGCCTGCCAGGTCGGACGCCATCATGGCCGTCTGCCTCGCCGTTGTCGCGGCGGTCGTCATCAAGCTCGCCATGACCTTCATCGACCTCGATCAGGACGGCGGCCGCTTCGCCCGCAACCTGAGTCTCTTCATCCTGCCGATCCTCACCGGCTACTTCGTCTGGAAACGGAAGCTCGCCAGCAGCACCGTCCGCTGGATCGCTGCCGCCTTCATCGTGGCAGCGTTCTTCGCCAACATCTATCCCTTCAAACCCGAGGGTTACACCGAAATCCTCTCGGTGCTGCACCTCCCCATCGCACTCTGGCTGGCCGTGGGCATCGCCTACGCCGGCGGACGCTGGAACCAGGTTGGCGGCAGGATGGATTTCATCCGCTTTTCGGGCGAGTTGTTCATCTACTACGTGCTGATCGCCCTCGGCGGTGGCGTGCTCACCGGGTTCATGGCCCTGATTTTCCAGGCCATCGGAATGGACGTCGAGCCCTTCTTCGAGTCCTGGCTCCTGCCCTGCGGCGCAGCCGGCGCAGTGCTGATCGCGTCCTGGCTGGTCGAGGCCAAGCAGAGCGTCATCGAGAACATGGCGCCGGTGCTCACCCGCCTGTTCACGCCGCTCTTTGCCGCGCTGCTGATCACCTTTCTGGTGACACTGCTCGTGACGGGGCGGGGGATCGACGTCGAGCGCGAAGCCCTGATCGCTTTCGACCTCCTGCTGGCCGTGGTTCTTGCGCTGATGCTCTACTCCGTCTCGGCCCGGGATCCGCTCCAGCCCCCCGGCGCGTTCGATGTCCTGCAGGTCGTGCTGGTGGTGAGTGCGCTCCTGGCCAACGCCTTCGCCCTCTGGGCCATCGCGGCCCGCATCACCGAGTTCGGCTTCACTCCCAACCGCGTTGCCGCGCTGGGCGAAAACATCCTGCTCCTCGTCAACCTCGCCTGGTCCGCGGTGCTATACACCCGCTTCCTCCGTGGCCGCGGCGCGTTTCAGGACCTCGAACGCTGGCAGACCAATTACCTCCCGGTCTTCGCCGGCTGGGCCGCAATCGTCGTCATCATCTTCCCGCCGCTCTTCGGGTACATCTAGCATCCGCGGATGACGCCATTCGGCCTGGCCCGGCGGTCGACATCCGCGTCATCGGCAGTTGCGGTTTCCGTGTCATCGGCGGACCAGTTGCAGTTGGACCGCTCTGCAGTAGCATTCATGCATGCCCACCTTTCATAGCCCCGCCGAACTCGACGAGGAGATTTTCCGCATCCTCGTCCGCAGCGTCCGGGACTATGCCATCCTTGCCCTCGATCCCGATGGCCGCATCGTCAGCTGGAACGAGGGCGCCGAGCGCATTAAGGGCTACCGTGCCGAGGAGATCATCGGCCAGTGCTTCACCGTGTTCTATCCCGAGGAACGTGTCGCCGAGGGGTTCCCCTGGCGCGAGCTCGAGATGGCCGCCCGCGATGGACGGTTCGAGGACGAGGAATGGCGTGTCCGCAAGGATGGGACGCGCTTCTGGGCCAACGTGGTCATCACCGCGCTCCGCAACGCCGAGGGCGAACTCATCGGCTTTGCCAAGGTCACCCGGGATCTTACCCGCCGCCGCGAGCATGAGGAGAGGGCGCGTGAGGCGGCTGCGGTGCAGGCGGCCCGGGCCGAAGCCGAGAAGCTGAAGACCGTGCGGACCCTGTCGGGCGGTGTTGCCCACGAAATCAACAACAGCATGATGGTGGTGCTCGGCCTGAGCCAGTTTCTCCTGGACGAGCGTCGGCTGCCGGCCGGCCGCCGGGACGACGTACTCCAGATCCAGCACGCCGCCGATCGCGCCGCGTCGGTTGCGCGCCAACTGCTCTTCTATAGCCGCCGGGCCCAGCCCGAGCCAGAGGCCCTGGCGCTCGACGCGACGCTCAGCGAGAAGCTGCCCATGCTCGAGCGGATGCTGGGCGCGGGGCGCCGGATTGAGACATCATTCGCCTGTCCGGGCATCGTCTGGCTCGACCCCGGCCATCTCGACCAGATCCTCTCCAACCTCGTACTCAATGCCCGCGATGCGATGGATGATGGCGGCACGCTCACCATCGCCACCCGCCCTGCCGGCCGTGACGGTCGCCCTCACGTGGCGCTCACCGTCAGTGATACCGGCATCGGGATGGATCCTGCAATTCAGGCTCGCATCTTCGAACCGTTCTTTACCACCAAGCCGGCTGGCGTCGGGACAGGCCTCGGGCTCTCCGTCATCGAGGGCCTGCTCGAGCAGGCTGGGGGACATGCGGGAGTCGAAAGCACGCCGGGCGAAGGCACCACCTTCACCATCCACCTCCCGCTCATGCCGGCACCGGCGCCGGTTCACGCCGCCGCTCAGCCGGCAGAGCCCAGCCAGGCCAGCCTGGTGGGCTGTACGGTGCTGGTAGTGGATGACGAGGCTGCCGTACGCCAGATTGCGGCGCGCAGCCTTCAGGCCAGCGGCTGTGCCGTGCTTCAGGCCGAGGGCGGCGCCGCTGCGATCGAACTGGTGGACCGCCACGGCCCGCCGGATCTGCTGCTGACCGACGTCATGATGGGTGGCATGGACGGCGCGGAACTCGCGCGTCGCTTCCGCGACCGCTGGCCCACGCTTCCCATCATCTTCATGTCGGGATATTCCGAGACCCATCTGCGCAAGGCCGGCGCGCTGGATGACCCCGCAATGCTGATGGAGAAGCCCTTCACGCCCCAGCAGCTGGTGCAGCGCGTCTATGCCACCCTGGCGGGAGCCCCTCCATCGCACCCGCAAGCACGATAGCGCATACGAGGGCCACACCCGGCTCGTCGCATGTGACCGAAAATTGGCATCCCACCGAGGGCTCAGAACCCAGGTCTTGACATTACGTGTTATAACATATATCATGGGGGCATGAACTCAACCCCGAGGCCCGTCATGCGTATCTCCCCACTCTTCGTTGCCGCCCTGGCCCTCTCGCTCAGCTCGGCGCCTCTTGTCGCTCAGCAAACAGCAGGGACAAAGGCCATCCCGGCCGTGACCCCTGCGGCCACGACCTATGTTATCGACACCGTCCATTCCGAGCTCTCGTTCCGGATTCGCCATCTGCTCGGCAGGGTTGCCGGCAACTTCGGCGACTGGGAGGGGACCATCGTGATGGACAGCGTGAACCCCGCCAACTCCAGCGTCAACGTCACTATCCGGACCGCCAGTATCGATACCCGCGTGCCCGCCCGCGACGCCCATCTGCGTACCAATGACTTCTTCGCGGTGGACAGCTTTCCCACGATGACGTTCAAGAGCACCAGCGTCAGCAGGGAAGGCCGGCACCTCCGCATCGCCGGTGACCTCACCATCCGTGGCCGCACGAAGCCCGTTGTTCTCAGTGGCACCTATGAGGGTCGCTTCCCCGATCCATGGGGCAAGATGCGGACTGCCTTCATCGCTTCGACCACCATCAACCGGCAGGACTTCGGCGTCGCCTTCAACGGACCCTTCCTGGACATCGGCCAGATCGGTGATGAGGTGTGGATCGAGATCGCCGTCGAAGCCGTTCAGCTCTAAACTCTCGGCCCTCGACTCTCGACTCTCGACTACCTCTGGCACACCCGATGCATTACGGCCTCCCGGACCCTCTGGGAGGCCGACCATGTCGGCTCACTTCACACCCCTCATCTTCTTGTGCCGCATGGCGGTATACGCCGCCGCGCTGATCGTCCTCGCCACGGCGCGCCTGCCGGATTCGTCAGCCGCTGAGGTCGCCGTCGCTCCCACCGCGGCACTCAGCCGCCGAGCCGCCGAGCCGCCGAGCCGCCTATCTCCATCTGCCATTCGCGCGGCCCTGGCCATGGTCATAGTTCTCGGCGTCCTCGCCGATGGCAGGAGACCCTCATGGCGCTGAAAAACACGGCGCCCCTTTCCGGCGCCAGGCCCGCCATCAAGGCGAAGTTCAACTGGGTCACCAAGACCGGTGCGAGCCTTTTCAAGACGCTGCCGTTCGGCGGCGCCGTGGGCGTGGTGACCTCAGGCGTCGTGCTCTGGTTCTATCCCGGGCTGGTGCCGGAAGGTTGGACTGCGGAAGCCGTGCTGAGCCTGGGGATGGGAAGCGGTGTCGTGCTGCATCGCCTGCTGGATGGCGTGTTCGGCTGGTTCCTCGAGCCGGTCAAGCGCCACGCGGCCGCCCGCTGGGAAGCATGGCTCCGGCTCGAAAAGCTGGGCCACTACCAGAAGCGCGGCATGATTCCGGAGAAGGAAGTCCTTGCCCTCATCGGCAAGATCGTGAAGGAAGACGTAACCGTCGTGCGGAAGAAGAAGTAGGTCACTTCCCACTTCCCACTTCCCACTTCCCACTCCCACTCGCCTCCAGACATGCAGCCCGAACGTTACCGCTGCCCCCACCTCGGCTGCCCGCCCCGCGGCCGCCAGCCACGAATCGGCGCCCAGCATTGGCGCCAGCCCTGTGGCGAGCACGCCCGCATTGAGCAGCGCCGCCGCCAGCAGCACCTGTGTCGCTCCGGTGCGGGTCGATCCGGTGCCCGCCCGCGGCAGGATCCAGAACGCCACGCCCATGCCCAGGTTCACGGTCCAGCCCAGCGTCAGCAGTTCGGCATGCAGCGGCCGCAGCCGCAGGAATCCCGCGCCATCCAGCAGCAGCCCTTTTTGTGCCAGCATCACCGCGCCCAGCGCAAAGCCCACCAGCAGGTGCACCAGCCCGGTGCGCACCATCCACACACTTGCGACCGGCACCTAGCGCGCCCGCACTCGCGGCCAGATCAGCAGCACGAACGCCACCGCTGCCGCCAGCTGCAGCAGCCCCGACACCGGCAGCAGCCCCCGGATCGCCGCTGTCGGGTCGAGCGCCGTCGCCGGCTCCGCCAGTAGTCGCAGCAGCAGTCCGCTGTAGAGACAGCCGTACGCGGTCCAGCCCAGTTGTTCAGGAGGTGCGGCGCGATTGCGGTCGGGGCGGGGAAACAGCCAGAACGCGACCCCCATGATGAGCCCCGTGATCCAGCCCACCATCAGCAGATGCAGGTACCCTGGCCATGCCACCATCAGGGCAGGGAAGGCCAACGTGACGGACTTCACCTGCATCGCGAGGCCGAGGAGCAGCGACGCCACGAAGCACAGCAACGCCGTCTTGATGAACCATCGCGTTAACGGGGGCACTTCTCACTTCTCACTTGTCACTTCTCACTTCTCACTTCTCAGACTGAATCCCACTCCCCGCACCGTCGCAATCAGCGGTTCGCCGGCCGCTGCCTGGAGCTTGCGTCGCAGATTGCCCACATGCACGTCCACCACATTGCTCTCCGGGTCGAAGTGCATGTCCCAGACTTTCTCCAGCAGCGTGGTCCGCTTGACCACCTCGTCAGGATGCAGCAGGAAATGCTCCAGCAGCTGGAATTCCTTCGGCGTCAGATCCAGCGCATGCCCGTCCACCTCGGCCCGGTGCTTCAGCCGGTCCATCGTCACCGGCCCGAACGCCAGCGTGTCCATCCGCTCCGCGCCGCCCCGCCGCCCCAGGGCCCGGATCCGCGCCAGCAGTTCCTCGAACTTGAACGGCTTGGCCAGATAATCATCGGCTCCCGAATCGAGCCCCCGCACCACGTCTTCCGTCGCGTCACGCGACGTGAGCATCAGGATCGGCGTGGTTCGTCCCTCCCGTCGCAGCTCTGCCGCCACCTGGAAGCCGTTCTTCTTCGGCAGCACCACGTCGAGCAGGATGATATCGTACTCGTACACGTGGGCCAGCATCGTCGCCTCGTCACCATCGGGCGCGACGTCTACCACGTGGCCTTCTTCCTTGAGGCCCTGCTCGATGAAGCCGGCGACCTTCCGGTCGTCTTCCACTACCAGGATCTTCATGAGGTACCCGCGGGCAGTTCGAGTTCGAAGCACGCCCCCGCGGTGGTGTCTTCCACCGCGCGGAGTTCGCCGCCCAGGAGCCGCGCCAGCCGGCGCGACAGCGGCAGTCCCAGACCATGACCGCGAGCCTCTTCGCCCGCCTTGGTCACGTAGACGTCGAATATCGTCTCCAGGTCGCTAGCCGAGATCCCGGGGCCCTCGTCCGAAATCCGGAAAATCACCCTCCCGGCCCGGCTCTCCAGGCTGGTGTGCACCGTGCTGCGCTCCGGCGTGTGGCGGATGGCGTTGCCCAGCAGATTGACCAGGATCTGTTCCAGCCGGCTGGCGTCGGTCTGGCACGTCGGCACCGCGCCGGAGCTGATCTCCAGGGATACCTGTCGTGCCTCCGCCGCCGGCGTTACCCGGCCCACCGCTCGGCGCGCAACCGTGAGCGGATCGACTTCGCGGATCACCGGCCGGAGCCGATCTTCGTCCAGCCGGCTCAGGTCCAGCAGGTCGTTCACCAGCGCCACCGCCTGTTCCGCGGACTCCAGCACTTCGAACGCCGCCAGCGGCACCGTCACGGGGTCCTTCTTCCGCACCAGCATTTCCGCCCAGCCGTAGGTCGCCGCCAGCGCGTTGCGCAGTTCGTGGTTGACCATCGCAAAGAACCGCTCGCGCGAGCGGTGCAGCTGCTGCACTTCCTCCAGCAGCCGGGCACTCTCCTCATGCAGCCGAGCATTCTCAACGGCCGCCGCCGTCTGCGCCGCCAGCAGCCGCGCGATTCGCACGTCGTCGTCGCTGAACTCCGCCGTGCCGATCTTCTCGGTCAGGTACAGGTTGCCGAACGTGCCCCGGCGCCCCACGATCGGTACTCCCAGGAACGACCGCATCGGGGGGTGATGCGGCGGCCATCCGTACGAGTCGGGGTGCTGGGTCAGGTCGGGCAGCCGGATCACCTTCTTTTCCCGGATCACGAGCCCCAGGATCCCGTGGCCTCGCGGCGGCGGCCCGATCTTCTCCCGCTCCTCGTCCGATATGCCGTAGGTGGTGAAGCTCTCCAGCAGCCGGCCGTCCGGATCCAGCACGCCGATCGCGGCATACTGCGCCCCGATCAGCGCCGCCGCCACCTCCACTACCCGCTGCAGTACTCCCTCCAGCGACAGCTCCGTGGTCAGCAGCGTACCGGTGGTTACAAGCTGCTCGAGCCGATGGCTCGGTGGCATCGTGGCTGAGGTCATGAAAGGAATGTAGCGCCTTCCGTAAGGCTTCACGGTCCCTTCATTGTGATTGCGATACCATGCAGCCGTTCAACGGAGGAAGAATGCGGTTCCAGCATATGGTGGTCGCGGTCGACGAAACCGATGCCGGCCGGAGTGCCGTCCGCACCGGGCTCGACCTTGCCGCGCGTGCCAACGCCCGGCTGACAATCATGACCGTGACGCCCGCGGCGGCCCACGTCCGCGTGCCTCACGGCGGCGGTGGGCACGGCGACTCCGCCATCCTGGACAGCCTCGCCCACTGGCTGGAACATGACCTGGCCTCGGCGTCGCCGGAGCTTCCGGTACAGCTTGGCTGCGCCCACGGCATTCCCAGCGTCGAGATCTGCCGCTTCGCGGAAGATCGCCGGGCCGATCTCCTCATCCTGGGGCGCAAGCAGCGCACCGCGGCGGTGCGCATGCTGGTGGGAGACACCGCCGATGCTGTTGCCCGGCGCAGCCAGGTGGCCAGCCTGTATGTGCCCCCTCGGGTTGGCCCGCTCCAGAAGATCCTCGTCGCCCTCGACGGCACCGAACGCGGATTCGTGGTGTTTCGCGCCGCCGCCGCTCTGGCCGATGCCATCGGGGCCGGCATCCAGCCGGTCATCATCGAACCCGCCGCGGTCGGCGACGCCGCCCCGGTTCCGTCATCACGGACCCTGGCGCTTCTCGGCCAGCTCGAGCGACTGGCTACCCCCAGCGACCGCGACGCGCTCGCACGCGCCGCTGGCCCCGCGAAGAGCCTCGAGGAGATGCTGATCGTTCGCCGGGGAGAGCCGGTCACCCAGCTGCTCGAGGCCGCGGAAGCGGAGGCCGCCGACATCGTAGCCATCGGCAACCGCCGCGGCGGTCCCCCGGGCCCGGTGGAAGGCGGCAGCATCGCCCGGCGATTCGCCCACCTTGCTCCAGAAGCACTTCTCGCCGTTCCACTGTAGCACCCGCGGAGCCGCGGAGCCGCGGAGCCGCCGAGCCGCCGAGCCGTGAACTTTCCTTCACATCACTTTCCAACCCGCTTGACCGGCCCCCCTGTATTCTCGTTCCAGCAGTCAGGACACTCACAATGAACGTGGAACGAGGAAGCAATGTTGATGGCGACGAAGCTGGTGCTGACTTCCATGATGACGCTGGGGCTGGGCTTCATGCTCCTCACCGGAGCGAGCCGTCCTGCCGAGGTGCACCGGGTGGACTTCAGCGTCACTCGCACCGCGGTCGCGCCAGCGCATGACGCCCGGGTGGCGCCGGTCGAGCGGGCACGGATCAAGGAATTCCGGATCCCGATGACGCACGACACCATCGAGATCGCCCAGGGTGTCCGCTATGTCGGCTGGACCTTCGGCCACACCGTGCCGGGCCCGGTCCTCCGGGTGCGACAGGGCGACCTGGTCCGGATCAACCTCGTCAACGAGGCGGAGAACATGCCGCACTCGATCGACTTCCACGCATCAAAGATCCCGATGAACCACGCGATGAAGTCGATCGCGCCCGGAGACAGCCTCCAGTTCGAGTTCGAGGCCACCACCGCTGGCGTGTTCATGGTGCACTGTGGCACCCCGCCGATCCTGATGCACATCGCCCAGGGCATGTACCTGCCCATCATCGTGGATCCGGCCGGCGGATGGCCCACCAAGGTGGACAAGGAGTTCGTGCTGGTGCAGAGCGACTTCTATCCTCGTGGTTCGGTCACTGACAGCACCATCATGGAGGGCGACTGGGCGGCGATGCAGGAGGCCGACCCGACCTACGTGGTCTTCAACGGCAAGGCGTTCCAGTACACCCGTGAGCCACTCAAGGTGGACGTGGGCGACAAGGTGCGGCTCTTCGTGATGAATGCGGGGCCCAGCGTCCGGAGCGACTTCCATGTGGTGGGCAACATCTTCGACCGGGTCTATCCCGGCGGCAATACCGAGCAGGTGATCGAGGGCCTGCAGACCTGGACCGTACCCACCGGCGGCGGGGCGGTGTTCGAGATGGAGTTCGAGGCAGGGCAGGCGGGTGAGGGCAGCTACGCCTTCGTGACCCACGCCTTCGCCGATGCCAACAAGGGCGCGGTCGGCAGCATCCAGGTCGGCCACCCCGCAACCATGGCTTCACACTGAGGATATGATGAATAACAGCTTTCAGGTAACCGACACCATCAATGACGTCCTGAAGCGCGCACCCGGTGCAGCAACGCTGCTGCACCGGCTGTCGCTGGACACCTGCTGCGGCGCGGGTCGCTCCATCCGCGAGGCCGCCGAGGTGGCGAAGATGCCGGTAGAAGAACTTCTCGCCCAGCTCAACGAAGCCCAGGATGCGAGCGCACCCGCTGCGCCCGACGCCTGCAGGCTGTAGAGCCGCCGAGCCGCCGAGCCGCCGAGCCCACTTCTCACTTCTCACTTCTCACTTGGGTGGGTATTCTGGGGGATGAAAACACTCATCCCCCTTTCGCTTTTCGCCGGGGTCGTGCTCCTGTCCGCCGGGACGAGTGCCGTGCCGGATCAGGTCCGAGCCGCCGAGCCGCCGAGCCGCCGAGCCGTCTACAGCTACACCGTCTCCACCACCGGCAACGAAGCCCGCTACCGCGTCCGCGAGCAGCTCGCCGGTTTTGACTTTCCCAATGATGCCATCGGCAGGACCAGCGCAGTCACCGGCGCCATCAACTTTGATGACAGCGGCGCCATCGTGGCTGCCGGCTCCCAGATCAACATCGGCGTTGGCGGATTGACCAGCGACAAGGAACGTCGCGATGGCTTCGTCCGCCGCCGGCTGCTCGAGACCGACAGCTTCCCGACGGTTACCCTGGCCCTCACCTCCGCCAGCGGGGTGAATCTCCCCCTCGCCGAAGCCGACTCCAGTCGCTTTACCCTAACCGGCAACCTGACCGTCAAGCGCGAGACCCGCCCCACTACCTGGCAGGTCACGGCCATCCGTTCCGGCGACGTCGTCACCGGCACCGCCACCACCGCGTTCACCTTCGCCGACTTCAACATGGAGAAGCCGCGGGTGCGCTCGGTGCTGAGTGTGGCTGACACCATCAAGCTGGAGTATGATTTCCAGTTCGAGCAGGCCACCACGCCTTGAGCCCTGAGCCCATTCCCTAATCCCGAGGAACCCCGTGCGCGCACTCCCGATCACCGCCCTCGCGGTCCTGGCCTTGACCACCGCCGCCTGCGCCGAAAAGGCCGACACCCCGGCCGCCGAAGCTCCCCCTGCCGAATCCCCGGCAGCCGAGAGCCCCGCAGTGGAAATCAGGACCAACAACGACACGGTCAGTGTCGGCGACTCGAGCGTGAAAGTCAGGGTGGACGTCGACGACTGACGGACACCCGGCAGGCAAAAAAAGTGGGAAGCGGGCGATGCTGTCAGCCCACTTCCCACTTCCCACTTCCCACTTCCCACTTCCCACTTCCTGCTTAGTCGTCGCCGTCCGCGTTGCCCGGGGCGTCCACGTCCACGGTCGGCGTGGTGACCACCACGGTATCCTGCTGGGTGCCGACATCCACTGAGGGCGTCTGCACCGTATCAGTCGTAGTACCCACGACCGGGCGCTCAATTTCGTACTCGCCTTCGGCCGTCTTCTTGCACGCCGATGTCAGGGCAATGCCCAACACCAGTGCTCCTGCCAGAATGCTGCTGCGCACATGTCCTCCATCGTTCGGTTGACCCTGCCACCGGCGCGGATCGCCGGTATTAGTTGGATCCAGCCTGCTCCTTCGCACGCTCCTTCAGCTCCTCATTGGCGAAGATCGCAACTTCCACTCGCCGGTTTTCCTGCCGCCCGGCGTCCGTCGAATTATCCGCCACCGGCTCGATCTCGCCCCGGCCCTCGGTCCGGATTCTGCTGGCGTCCACGCCCTGCTGCCGGAGATACGAGGCCGCCGACTCTGCCCGCCGCTGCGACAGCGTCATGTTGTAGGTATCGGCACCGACACTGTCGGTGTGACCCACGATCAGCACGTTGGAGTCGGGATACTTCTCCAGATTTGACGAAAGGGTCGCCAGATTGCTCCGGCCGGCCGGCTGGATCGTCGTCGAGTCGAAACCGAACAGGATGCCCGATTCGAACGTCACCAGAATCCCCTCGCCCACTCGCTCGATGTCGGCGCCGGGAATCGAATCCTCCAGCTCGTCGGCGCGCCGGTCCATCTGGTCGCCGATGATCGCGCCCGCCGCACCACCCACCGCGGCGCCGATGATGGCGCCTTTCGCGGTCGAGCCAGTCGCGGCGCCAATCGCGCCGCCCACCACCGCCCCCGCACCAGCACCCGCCACCGCGCCCGTCCCTGCCTTGCTGGCACACCCGCCAGCCGCCACACCCAGCGCTCCAATCAGCGCCAGGGACCTAAGTATATGTAGATCACTCATTTAACGGCGTCTCCTCAGAAGGGTACGCTGCCAACGTACCACTTCGCACCAGTCAGCGCTGTGACGCCCCCCACGTCCCACCCACTTCCCAATTTCCACCCCACTCCCCACGTCCCACTCATCTGACCTTGCCCACGAGGACGGCCAGCGAGTCATAGGTCACGTCGCCGGTCAGTCGGAGCCGCACGTTTCCGATGTACCAGCCTGACGCCCGGAAGACCTCCTCGGTATCCCCCTCTCCCGATCCGTCGAGCGTACGCTGCTGGTCGAGATAGATCGTGGCCCCGTCAACGCCCACATACGTGACCCGCACGACCGGTCGGTCCTGATCCGAACCCGGGAAGGCGCTGGCCGGCACCAGGCTCACGGAGTTGAACCGCAGGCCGTCGATGACATGCACCGGTCCACCCAGCAGGTCCGCAGCTTCGTCCAGCCCGATGGGTCCGGTGCGCCGCGTCGGAGCGATTCGCTCTCGGCTCGTCACTTCATCCCGAGTCGCCAATGCTGCGCCCGCTTGGGGCGGGGCTTCGGCCCGCTGCCGCGAGGCTTCTTCGGCCCTCGCCAGTGCAATCGCCTGCCGAGCCGAGTCCGCGGCCCGCCGGCGCGCCAGCTGGGCCAGGCTGTCCCGCGCACGCTCCGCCGCCAACAGGCTCTCCCGGATCGCCAGCGTGGTGCTCTCAGCCCGCGCGGCCTCGGCGGCCTCGGCCGCGTCCGCCCGCAACGCCGCCTGCTGCGCATCGGCAGTCGAGCTCGATCCACCGGTCACCCCGACCGCGAGGTCCACCGGCATTGGTCTCGGCGCCATCCGTGCGGCCGGAGTATCGGCCGCGGCCCGCGCAGGAACTGGTGGTGGCGCACTCGCCACCTGCACCGACGTATCCACCGTGATGCGGTCCGGACTGGTCACGCCCGGGCCGGCGCTGCTCGACAGCGGCACTGCCGCGGGATCATTCATGATCGCTGCCGACATCGCGTCCGCCTCGGCGTCGGATACGCTGTCATTCGCCAGGGACGCGGATTCCAGGGCTGCCGTCGGGAGTCTGTTCGGCCGAAGCACCAGCCAGCCCGCACCCGCAGCAACCACCGCCAGCGCCGCCACCAGCGGCCACCGCCGCCGGGGCAGCCAGTCGGGCACGGCACCAGCCGGAATCAGCACAACCGGCGAACCCTTCCCCCTGGGCTCGGCGCTCGGGTGCAGGAATGCCTGGTCCGCCGTGCCAGCGGGCGGCCTGCCAGCCGCCCCTGATGTCACTTCTTCCTTCCCACTTCCCATTCCCCACTTCCCACTCGTTCCGTCATCCAGCGAAGCGATCAGGTCTTCCGCCCCCGATACGATCGACCGTTCCTCCGCCACGCGCGCGGCGCACTGCTCGCACTCGGCAAGGTGGGCATCGACCGCCTGCTGTGCCGCTGTGTCGAGCTCACGGTCAAGCAGCGTATGAATGGTGGCGTCATCAAGATGCGGCATGCTTCCTCAACTCCTGCGCGCGGTAGGCTTCCACCAGCCGGCGGCGTGCCCGCGCCAGCGTGGTACCGATCGCGCCCCGGGCCAATCCCAGCGTCGCGGCGATCTCGTCATAACTGAATCCCTCGGCCTTGAGCAGCAGCGC
>JAICQR010000104.1 GCA_025937755.1 Gemmatimonadales bacterium
CCAGCGGTGGCGGCAGAGCAGTTCGAGCAGCAGTACCGATGTCCGGCTCGACGCCGTGCGCAGAATGGTCGCGTCGTCCTGCTCCTCCCCCGGGCGCCGGGAAAAGAGCGCCACGCTGTGCACCGGTCCGTCACAGGTGATGGCAAGGTCGGGCAGCAGGTGGTACTTGGCTGCGTTGCGGGCGTACTCCACTGCGGACACCACGCTCACGTCCAGTTCGCCGGCAGCGAGCAGGTCGTTGAGTTCGGCCGCAGTGCCGGAGACCAGCCCGGCGTCGCAGGCAACTTCGCCCCGGTCGATGGCGCCATACACCGGGTAGCAGTTGATCCAGGGGATCCGGCCCAGCCTCATGCGGCGTGCACCACCGGCAGGCTGCGACTCAGCTCGCGCATGGGCGGCGGCGGGTCGAATTCGCGCCGGACCTCGTGGTAGAGGCTGTCGCGCTCAACCGGCACCCGTGCGGCGCCGCGAATCAGCTCCACAATCTCGTGATAGCGCAGGTGCATCGCCGTCTGCGCGCCGGCATCGTGGTAGATCCGCTCGAAGACCACCGTCCCCTCGACGTCGTCGCAACCGAAGGCCAGCGCCACCTGCGAGAGGAACGGCGTCACCATGGGCCAGTGGGTCTTCACATGCGGAATATTGTCGAGCATGAGCCGGCCCACGGCAATGGCGCGCAGGTCCTCGTAGCCGGTGGTGGCGGTGCCAGTGCGGCCCAGCTCCTCGCCCAGCTCGTTGTTGTCCGGGTGGTAGGCCAGCGGGATGTAGGTCAGGAACCCGCCGGACTCGTCCTGCAGCAAGCGGAGCGCGTCGAGGTGGGCGATCCGGTCGTCCGTGGTCTCGACGTGGCCGTACAGCATGGTGCAGTTGGTGGGGATACCGAGCGAGTGCGCTTCGCGGTGCACCCGGAGCCACTCCTCGCCGCTGAGCTTGCGCTCGGCGATGGTGGCGCGCACGGCGGTGCTGAACACTTCGGCGCCGCCACCGGGCAGGCTGGTGAGCCCCGCCTCCTTGAGCGCGGCCAGCACTTCCAGCGAGCTCGAACGTTCCACCCGGGCGATGTGTGCGATCTCGACGGCGGTGAGCGCCTTGACGTGCACCGACGGATGGCGTTCGCGCAGTCCGCGGATCATGTCGGTGTAGTACGACAGCTTGAGCTTGGGGTGGAGCCCGCCCACGATGTGGAACTCACGGGTGGGTCCGTTGCGTGCGGCCTCCGCTTCCTCGAACACCTCGTCGAGGCTCCGAACGTAGGCGCCGTCTTCCTTCGGCATCCGGGCAAAGGAGCAGAAGGTGCAGGTGTTCCGGAGAATGCAGACGTTGGTAGGGTTGATGTGCTGGTTGGCCGAGAAGAACACCCGGTCGCCGTTCACGCGCTGATTGGCGAAATCGGCGAGCGCGCCGAGCCCGATCAGGTCGGGCGATTCATAGAGCGTCCGGCCCTGGACGGCGTCGAGGCGGCGTCCCTCGGCCACGTGTTCGGCGATGGGGCGCAGCGCGGGGTCCCGAATGAGCGACAGGTCCAGCTCGGCGGCCATGCAGACTCCTTGAGGTCAAACTGCCGTCCCTACTTCTTGAACGCCCCCACCGCGATGGTTGCGTTGTGGCCGCCGAAGCCGAACGAGTTGCTCAGCGCCACATCCACCGCCCGCTCCACCATCTGGTTGGGTGCCGACGGGAGATCGCACGCCGGATCGGGGGTGAACTGGTTGATGGTCGGCGGGATCTTGCCCCGCGTTGCCACCAGCAGCGACACGATGAACTCCAGCGCCCCCGCCCCGCCCAGCAGGTGCCCCGTCATGCTCTTGGTCGAGCCGAAGATGAGCTGCGACGCGCGCTCGCCGAACACACCCTTCACCGCACTGGTCTCGGCGACGTCGCCCTGGGGCGTGGAGGTGCCGTGGGCGTTGATGTAACCCACACGGGAAGGATCGATATCGCCATCGGCCATGGCGAGCTTCATCGCCGCCTTGGCACCATGCCCGTCGTCGGGCGGCGAGGTGATGTGATGCGCGTCGCCGCTGGCGGCGTAGCCCAGCAGCTCGCCCAGGATGGTGGCGCCACGCGCCTCTGCATGCTCCAGGCTTTCCAGCACCACCATGCCCGCGCCATCGCCCAGTACAAAACCGTCACGATCGAGGTCGAACGGCCGGCTGGCGGTGGCCGGGTCGTCGTTGCGCGACGACAGCGCCCGCATGTTGGAGAACGCCGCCACGGTGAGTCCCGTGATCGCGGCCTCCGACCCGCCGGTGATCATGACGTCGGCCGTGCCCTGCTGCACCATGCGGAAGGACTCGCCAATGGCGTGCGCCGACGAGGCACAGGCGGAGACGGTGGCGAAGTTGGGACCGCGCGCACCGTAGCGAATGGAGACCAGTCCCGCGGCGATGTCGGGGATGAACATCGGAACGAAGAAGGGCGACACCCGGTCGGGGCCCTTCAGGATGAATGCGGCGCAGTTCTCCTCATACGTCTGCATGCCGCCAATGCCGCTGCCGATGACCACCCCGGCGCGTTCGGGCTCGGGCACGCCATTCTCGAACCCCGCCTGAACCATCGCCTGGGCCGCTGCCCCGAGCGCGAACTGCGCAAAGAGGTCGTATCGCCGAGACTCCTTGCGGTCGATGTATTGCAGCGCATCGAAACCCTTTACTTCACACGCAAACCGCACCGACAATTTCGCCGGATCGAATTTGGTGATGGGCGCAGCGCCGGAGCGCCCCTGCAGCAGGGCGCTCCACGTTGACTCCACATCGTTGCCGACCGGAGATACCGCTCCCAGGCCGGTAACGACCACACGGCGCGCCAAACCCCTACTTCCCGATCTTGGTGTGGAGATAGGCCAGCGCATCACCAACGGTCCGCATCTTCTCGGCGTCCTCGTCGGGGATGTCGATGTCGAACTCCTTCTCGAAGGCCATCACCAGTTCCACGGTATCGAGGCTGTCGGCGCCCAGGTCCTCCATGAAGCTCGCCTCGGCGGTGAGCTTCTCGCGCTCCACGCCCAGCTCCTCGACGATGATGTCTCTGACCTTCTCCTCAACGTTGTCCATGACGTCCTCGGGTTGGATTTGAACAGCCCCGCATTACATCGTCATGCCGCCGTCCACCACGAGCACCTGGCCCGTGACGTAGGCAGCAAGGTCCGATGCCAGGTAGAGCACCGCTCCGGCAATGTCGGCCGGCTGGCCCAGGCGGCCCAGCGCAATGCTGTCTAATAATGCCTTCCGCGCGTCCTCCGGCAAGGCGTTTGTCATGTCGGTTTCGATGTACCCCGGCGCGACGCAATTGGCCGTGATCCCGCGGCTGGCATACTCCCGCGCGATCGCCTTGGTAAAGCCGATCAGGCCGGCCTTGCTGGCGGCGTAGTTGGCCTGCCCCTTGTTGCCGATCAGGCCCACGATGCTGCTGATGTTGATGATGCGCCCGTTGCGGCGCTTCATCATGCCCTTGATCACGGCGCGACTGGTATGGAAGGCGCCCTTGAGGTTGGTGTCGAGCACTTCGTCCCAGGCAGCGCCGTCGAGCCGCAGCAGGATGTTGTCGCGGGTCACACCGGCATTGTTGACCAGAATGTCGATCCCGCCCAGCCCTGCCTCGATTGCCGCAATTGCCGTGTCGACCTGCGCCTCGTCCGCAACGTCGCATGCCACTCCCACGGCACCGCCACCCAGGCGTCTCGACGCCTCGGCGGCTCGGCCTGCATCGCGGCCGCTAATGGCCACACGCGCGCCGCTCGCGACCAGCGCCTCCGCGATGGCGAACCCGATACCGCGGGTGCCGCCGGTGACAAAGGCAACCTTGCCGGTGAGGTCGAGCGAGGTCATGACCGGGTGGATGCGTTGAAGCCTTCGAGGTCAGCGGCCGTGCCGGCCGCTGCTGTGGCGCTGCCGGGTGCGATGCGGCGAATCAAGCCGCTCAGCACCGTGCCAGGGCCGATCTCCAGGAACGAAGCATCGCCGCCCAGTTCCGCGGCTGCCTCGACGCAGGCGACCCAGCGCACCGGCGCGGTGAGCTGTTCCACCAGCAGCTCCCGGGCTACCTCTGCTGAACGCACCGGCAACCCCGTCGCATTGGCGAACACGGGAATCCGGGGGTCCTCAAATGACACGGTGGTGAGAACCTCGGCGAGGCCCTCGGCGGCAGGCGCCATGAGCGGAGAATGGAAGGCGCCACTCACCTTGAGCGGCACCACCCGCTTCGCCCCCCGCGCCTTGCAGCTGGCGCCGGCACGTTCGACCGCGGCGGGGTCTCCCGAGACGACGGTCTGGTCCGGCGCATTGAGGTTGGCCGCGACTGCGACCTCATTGGGCCCGGTGGCCTCCGCGCACGCCGCCTGGACTTGACTGGTCGCCAGACCCAGCACTGCGGCCATGGCGCCGGGCCGCTGCCGACCTGCCTCCAGCATCAATTCACCGCGGCGGCGCACCAGCACGGCCGCATCCTCGGGAGCCAGCGCCCCTGCGGCGACGTACGCGCTGTACTCGCCCAGGCTATGTCCCAGCGCCGCGACCGCCGATGAGACGCCTTCTCCCAGCGCGGCGAGCATCGCCACCGAATGGGCCAGGATGGCCGGCTGGGCATTGTGGGTGAGCGTGAGCTCTTCTTCCGGGCCCTCCCACATCAGGCGGCTGAGCGGCAGGTCCAGCGCCACATCGATCCGTTCGAACATCTCGCGCGCCGCCGGCGACGCCTCGGCCAGGTCGCGTCCCATGCCTACCTTTTGCGCGCCCTGGCCCGGAAAGGCGAGAATCATCCCCACCGGATCACCGCGCTGGCCCAGGTGAAGCCCGCCCCGAATGCGACCAGCAGCACCAGCGAATCAGGCCCGATACGACCCTGCTGCAGCGCCTCGTCCAGCGCAATGGGGATAGACGCCGACGAGGTATTGCCGTAGCGGTCGACGTTGACCATCACGCGATCCATCGGCATCCCCGCATGCTTTGCGGTGGCCTCGATGATCCGGATGTTGGCCTGATGCGGCACCAGCAGGTCGATCTGGTCCGCTGTGATGCCGGCTCGCTGGATGGCCTCGTCGCACGCGTCGGCCATTGACCGCACTGCCGCCTTGAAGACCTCGCGTCCCTGCATCTTCAGGAAGTGCGAGCGGTCATCCACCACTGCATGGCTGATGGGATGTGCCGCGCCGCCGCCAGGACGGTAGAGCAGGTCCGCCAGCCGGCCATCGCTGCCGATGAACGTCGAGAGTATGCCACGAGGCCGGTCGCCGCTGGGCTCGGTGCGCTCGAGCACCGCGGCGCCAGCGCCGTCACCAAACAGGATGGCGGTGCTGCGATCCTCGAAGTCGGTGATGCAGGTGAGCTTCTCCGCGCCCAGAATGAGCGAGCGCTCGCTCTGCCCCGACGCGATGAGACCCTCGGCCACCGTCATGGCGTACAGGAAGCCCGGACATGCGGCCGACACATCGAACGCCGCCGCGTGGTTGGCGCCCAGCACCGCCTGGAGGTCGCACGCGGTGGACGGCAGGAGCCGGTCCGGTGTGGCGGTGCCGAGCACGATGGAGTCGAGATCGAGCGGCGAGCGGCCCGCCTGCGCCAGCGCCCCCATCGACGCAATGCGCGCCAGGTCGGTGACACTCTGGTCCGGACCGGCATGACGCCGCTCCCGGATGCCGGTGCGCTCGACGATCCACGCGTCGTTGGTATCGAGCCGCTCCTCGAACCAGGCGTTGGTGACCACCTGCTCGGGAACGGCAACGCCCAGGCCAGTGAGGCGAGCGAAGGGGCGGCGCATGGTCATGCCCGCACCGCCGGAACCTGCTGGGCCAGCTCGGCGGCGATGTGCCCGCTGAGCCCCGAGCGGCAGGCCTGCACCGCCAGCCGCACCGCGTTCTTGATGGCGTTGGCGCTGCTGGAACCGTGGCAGATGATGGACACGCCCCGCACGCCCAGCAGTGGCGCACCGCCGTACTCTGAGTAGTCGAGTGTGCGAAACACCTGCTTGATGTCGTCGCGCTCGAGCAGCGCCGGTGCCTCGCGCTTCACCATCCGCACGATCAGCCGCGCCACTGACTCGTAGAACTTGAGCACCACGTTGCCCACGAATCCATCGCAGACGACGACATCCACCGCGCCATGGGTGTCATGGCCGGCCAGGATGTCACGTCCCTCGATGTTGCCGATGAAGTTGATGCCAGGGAGCGAACGCAGGAGTTGGTGGGCCTCGCGAACCACCGCGTTGCCCTTCTCGTCTTCCTCGCCGACGTTGAGCAAGCCGACGGCGGGATTCTGGCGTCCGATGATATCGCGCATGTACACCGTGCCGAGCAGCGCAAAGCCGGCCAGCTCACGGGCGGAGCAGTCGACGTTGGCGCCGCCATCGAGTACCAGCACGGGGTCGTCGGCGGTGGGAAAGAGCGTGGCTACGCTGGCGCGGTCTACTCCCGGGTGGAGCCCCAGCAGCACCGTGGACGCGGCCAGGACTGCCCCGGTGTTGCCGGCCGAGACGAACGCGTCGGAGTTGCCGGCCTTCTGCAAGCCGAGCCCGACCACGATGCTCGAGTCGCGCTTGGCCCGCACCGCCGCCAGCGGCTTCTCGGCCATGCCGATGACCTGCGACGCCGGCACGATGTCGATGCGGCTGCGGTCGGCCGGGGCGTGGGCGGCAAGCGCCGCCTCGATGGCCTCGGGCTGCCCCACCAGCTGAAGGTGGAGATCGTCGTATTCGGCGAGCGCGCGGAGGGAACCCTCGATTTCAGGGTTGGGGGCTTGATCGCCACCCATCGCGTCCACTGCGACGCGGATCACGCCTACTGGTCCTCGACCTCGACCCGCTTCTTGCCGCGATAGTAGCCGC
>JAICQR010000160.1 GCA_025937755.1 Gemmatimonadales bacterium
AAGACGACCTTCATCAGGTCCGAGCCGATGTCGGCAATCTTGGTGAAAATGCCGCCGGCGATGCGGAGTGCGGCGGCGCCGAGCGATTCACCGATGGCGAAGCCGAGGAAGCAGGCGCCGGCCACGCTGGAAGGAACGAACAGCAGGATACCCAGCATGAAGAGGAGCTCGACCGAGATGAGCATCATGCCGACGCTCATGCCGGCGCGCAGCGGAATGTCGCACACGGGCCAGCCCTTGCCTTTGAGGCTGGCGAAGGCGGTCCGGGAGTTGGCGAGAGTGTTGATCCGGATGCCGAACCACGCGACCCCATAGCTGCCGGCCATGCCGATGAGGCTGAACAGGAGGATGATCCCGATCCTGGGCCACGCGAGGCCGGTCAGCCGGAAGTAGGCCACCACCACCACCGAGATGAACACCCAGAGCGCAAGGAGGAATTTTCCCTGCTGCGTCAGGTAGGCCCGGCAGGTGGTGTAGATCAGCTCCGATACGTCCGCCATGGCCCGGTGAACGGGGAGCCTTCGCACCCGCGCGTAGCTCAGCAGCCCGAAGAGCAGCCCCAGCACGCACACCACCAGCCCGGACAGGAGAATCTGGTGGCCGGTGAAGCCAAGAAAATCGCCCTGGTGGAGGTCAGGAAGCTGAAGATTGACCTCGCCACCGGGGCGATGTTCGGGAGCCTGGACCAGTGCTGCCAGCATGGAGTCTCCGACTCGAGTGGGAAGTGGGAAGTGGGAAGTGGTGGTAAGGATGGTTTAGTAGGCGCCGATCGGCTGGTGTGTCTGGTGCGCTGATGTGTGCAACAGTGTGAGGAAGCGCTTGCCGAGCTTGTCGATCTCGCTCTCGCCCGGCTGGTCGGTGGCAACCGTGACCAGCGTGTAGTGCCCTCCCTCGGCCCGGACGGTCACGCTCAGCTGTCCAAGGGGACTGGCGAAGCTGCGCCGCCGCTCGCCCTCTTCGGTGGGGCTCAGGCGGGCGCCAAACCAGCGCGCCGCCTGGGCCACAACCTCATCGGGCGACAGTTGAGTCCGATGAAAGTATTTCATTCGCTCTCGTAGTATTCGATGCCCAGATGGGTGATCTGCGCCTCACCCTTCATCCACCGCAGCGTGTTCTTGAGCTTGGTGAGCTGGATGAAGAGATCGTGCTCGGGGTAGAGCTCGGCGGCCGCCTGCGGGCTCTTGAAGTAGAAGGAGAGCCACTCCTGGATGCCGCTCATGCCGGCGCGCTGGGCCAGGTCGAAGAAGATGGCGAGGTCCAGCACCAGCGGGGCGGCCAGGATCGAGTCGCGGCAGAGGAAGTCCACCTTGATCTGCATCGGGTAGCCCAGCCACCCGAAGATGTCGATGTTGTCCCACCCCTCCTTGTTGTCTCCCCGCGGCGGGTAGTAGTTGATCCGCACCTTGTGGTACATCTGGCCGTAGAGCTCGGGATAGAGCTTGGGCTGGAGGATGTACTCGAGCACGCCGAGCTTCGACTCTTCCTTGGTCTTGAAGCTCTCGGGGTCGTCCAGCACCTCGCCGTCGCGATTGCCCAGGATGTTGGTGGAATACCAGCCGGCCACGCCGAGCATCCGCGCCTTGAACATGGGCGAGAGCACGGTCTTGAGCATGGTCTGGCCAGTCTTGAAATCCTTGCCGCCGATGGCGACGCCCTTCTCCTTCGCGAGGTCCAGCATCGCAGGGAAATCGCAGGTCAGGTTGGGCGCCCCATTGGCGAAGGGAACGCCTTCCATGATTGCGGCCCAGGCATAGAGCATCGAGGGTGCGATCGACGGATCATTGGCCTCCATCGCCTTCTCGAACGCAGCCAGCGACTGGTGGGCCGGGCCCTGGGTGATGAAGATTTCGGTCGAGGCACACCAGACCATCACCAGCCGGTCGCAGCCATGCTGCTGCTTGAAGTCGCGGATGTCCTTGCGGAGCTGCTCGGCGAGGTCACGCTTGTTCTTGCCGGACTTGACGTTGGAGCCCTGCAGCCGCTTGACGTACGCCTGCTCGAACACCGCCGGCATGGGCTTGATGCCCTTGAGGAAGTCCTTGATCGGCTCCACGTGCTCGTGACGGTCCAGCACGCCGCAGTGGACGCAGGCGTCATAGCAGTCATCCGGCACCGGGTCCCACGCACCAAAGACGAGATCGTCCAGCGAGGCCAGGTCCACAAACTCGTTGATGAGCGGGGTGCGGTTGTCCGTGCGCTTGCCCAGGCGGATGGTGCCCATCTGGGTCAGCGAGCCGATCGGGCGGGCGGCACCACGCCGCACGTTCTCGACACCGGCGATGAAGGTGCTGGCCACGGCCCCCAGACCCACGGTAAGCACTCCGAGCTTGCCCTTGGCCGGCGCGATCTGCCGGACACTCTTGTCAGCCACTGCTACGGTCCTTTCAGTCAGAAATCCTGGAATCGCCTGCCGCGACGCGGTAGACGAAGACGAAGCGCTGCACCACCGTGACGATCGACGCCATGGCCAGCAGCGCCACAACCAGCACCAGCGCCTGCGCGCGGAAAGCGGCCCCGAACACAAGTGAAACGAGGCCGAGACCGAGGATGCGCTCTGCCCGCTGGGCGATCCCCACCTTGCAGTCGATGCCCAGTCCCTCCGCGCGGGCCCGGGCGTACGATACCAGCAGCGACGACAGAATCGCGACCATGCAGAGGATCACGGCCGGCAGCCGCCAGGCGACGTCGGGAGCGTTGAGCAGAAAGACCGCAATCCCGATAAAGGTGGCGCCGTCGCCGACCCGGTCCAGCGTGGAATCATAGAAGGCGCCGAAGCGGGTGACCTGGGCGCTCTGGCGGGCCACCTGTCCGTCGAGCGTGTCGATGATCCCCGAGGCCAGCAGCAGCGCCCCGCCCAGCCGCACCTGCCCCAGCCCGTACGCCACGGCCGACACGATCACAAGGAGGGTTCCAACGGTCGTAATGGTGTTCGGCCGGACGCCCGCGCGAACCAGGGCGCCGACCGTGGGTCGGACCATCGCGTAGTAGGGGCGTTCGAGCGTGCTGAGCAGCTTCACCCTTGGCCCTTCCTCCACCGATTCTGGGGGTTTCCGTCCAGCTTGCAGGCGGCGAAAAGGTAACGGAGAAAAGGACTTCCGGCAAACCATCAGGCGCAGTACAACCCTCGGCGCATTCGACGTGTCTAAGTGCAGGTCCACCACAAGGCGCGCTCGATGATGGCAATGCTGGCGGCGGTGCTGGTCCTCCAGGGTCAGGCTCCCGCACCCAAGATCGGCCCCGAACCAATGGTGGCCATCACCAGCGCGGCGCGGGCCACCGAGCCGCCCGTGCTGGACGGGCGGGACGACGACCCGGTCTGGCACGCCGCCACCCTGGTGGACGACTTCGTGATGGCGCGGCCGCGCGAGGGGGCCGAGCCCCGATTCCGGACCACTGCGCGGCTGGCGTACGACGAGCACAACCTGTACGCCTTCATCCGGGCCTACGACCCCCATCCCGACAGCATCGTCAGCCTGCTCTCCCGGCGGGACGATCAGACCGCCTCGGACCAGATCATGCTGATGCTGGACTCGTATCACGACCAGCGAACCGGGTTCGAATTCGTGGTAAATCCTGCCGGCGTGAAGGCGGACTTTGCCATCTACGATGACGACGAGGAAGACGGTGCATGGAACGCCGTGTGGGATGCGGCGACCCGCATCGACTCGCTGGGCTGGACCGCCGAGTACCGGATCCCGCTTTCGCAGCTCTCGTACAAGGCGCCGGGCAGCGGCAAGTTCGGGGTACTGGTCTGGCGCACCATCCAGCGCCACACCGAAGTCGTCACCTGGCCGCTGTACCGCGAGTCCAGATCGGGCTTCGTCTCGCAGTTCGGAACGCTGAACGGACTCGACAGCCTGGCCAGCCCGGGCAAGGCGGAGTTCACGCCCTACGTGGTGGCGACCAACCTGCAGGGACCGCCGTCATCCGAGTTTGCGCGCGAGCAGGATGTCACCGTGGGCGGCGACCTCAAGTACCGCCTCGCGTCCAACCTGCATCTCAACGCCACGGTGAATCCCGACTTCGGCCAGGTGGAGGCCGACCCGTCCGACCTCAACCTCAGTGCGTTCGAGACCTTCTTCGAGGAGCGGCGGCCGTTCTTCGTGGAGGGACGGGGCCAGTACAGCTTCCCGCTCAATTGCGTGGTGGTGCTCGACTGCA
>JAICQR010000086.1 GCA_025937755.1 Gemmatimonadales bacterium
CTCCCCCAAGGAACATGGGACGTCCTTCCTCTTCGAGCATAGACACCTCTGGCTCCGGAGCCGCCGCCAGGTGGCCATCGCCAAGGTGCGGAATGAGGTCGTGCAGGCGATCCGCGACTTTTTCTTCTCGCGCGACTTCACGCTGGTGGACACGCCCATCCTCACCGGCGCCATTGGCGAAGAGGCAGGCAATCTCTTTGCCACCGAATACTTCGATCTTGGCACCGCCTACCTGGCCCAGACCGGCCAGCTCTACGTCGAGGCCGCGGCCGCGGCGCTGGGCCGGGTGTACTGCTTCGGCCCCACGTTCCGGGCTGAGAAATCGAAGACCCGGCGCCACCTGACCGAGTTCTGGATGGTGGAGCCCGAGGTGGCCTTCAACGACTCCGACGCCAACATGCAGTTGCAGGAAGACTTCGTAAGCTACGTCGTGGGGCGCACCATCAGCGAATGCAAGGCGGAACTGGAGGAACTGGAACGCGATTTGGCGCCACTGGAGCGGGTCACCGGACCGTTTCCCCGGATCTCGTACACCGACGCCGTCGCCCGGCTCAACCAGCTGGGTTCCGACATCACCTGGGGCAGGGACCTGGGCGGTGACGACGAAACCCTGCTGGCCAAGGAGTTCGATCGCCCGGTGTTCGTGTACAACTATCCGCGCGAGGTGAAGGCGTTCTACATGAAGGAAAATCCGGACGATCCGCGGACGGTGCTCAACAACGACTGCCTCGCGCCCGAGGGGTATGGCGAGATCATCGGCGGCTCACAGCGCGAGGACGATCACGATCGGCTGCTGGCGCGGATCAGGGAGCAGGGGCTCGACCCCTCCGCATACGGATGGTATCTCGACCTCCGGAAGTACGGCACCTTCGTGCATTCCGGCTTCGGGCTGGGCATCGAGCGCACCGTGGCGTGGATCTGCGGTCTCCCCCACATCCGCGAGGCCATCGCGTTCCCTCGCCAGATACACCGGCTCACGCCCTAGCCGTCCAGCCGTCCAGCCGCCTATTTGATCTCCTCCCACAGCCGGTCCAGCGCTTCGAGGCCGGCTTCGTGGAGCACGATACCCCGCTCGGCGGCCAGCGCCTCCATCTCGCGGAACCGCTCGGTGAACTTCCGGTTGGCGCCCTCGAGCGCCGCTGTCGGGTCTACTCCCGCCTTCCGCGCGAGGTTCACCACTGCAAACAGCAGATCGCCCACCTCCTCCTGTACCGCGGCTATCTCGCCGTTCGCGATCGCCTCGGTGACCTCCCCGGTTTCTTCGCGCACCTTGTCCTCGGGCCCCTTGACGTCGGGCCAGTCGAATCCCACCGACGCTGCGCGCTCCTGCAGCCGCATGGCTGCACGCAGGGCAGTAAGTTCACGCGGCACTCCATCCAGGGTTCCGCCGGTGCGCTCCCGCCGCTTGAGCACTTCCCATGGCGCAGGAGGACCCAGGTCGAAGAGATGCGGATGCCGCCGCTGCATCTTGCGGACAACCCGGTCCGCCATCGTCGTGGGAGTGCCCAGCCCGTCCTCCTCCGCCAGCACCAGCTGCCAGGCCAGGTGAAGCAGCATATCGCCCAGCTCGTCCGGCATCGCGTCACGGTCCGCTTCGGCGATGGCGTGATCCAGCTCGAGCACTTCCTCCACCAGGTAGGGTCGCAGTGTCTCGCGGGTCTGAACCCGGTCCCAGCTGCAGCGAGTCCGCAGGTCGCGCACCAGCGCCATCACCCGCTCGAGCGGTGCATCGTCTTGCTTCATGACTTTCAGAACCCCTATCATTCGCGCCGCCGTGACTGACACTGCCGCCTCCGCCGCCTGCGCCTGGGTCGATGTGGACCTCGACGCCATCGTTGCCAATGCGCGACGTGTGGCGCAGATCTCCGCGAGCCGGCTGCTTCCGATGGTCAAAGCTAACGCCTATGGCCTCGGTGCCATCGCTGTCGCACGTGCGCTTGGGGCGGTTGATCCGTGGGGATTCGGGGTTGCGACCATCGAAGAGGGGCGCGAGCTGCGTAACGCGGGTATCAGCCTGCCGATCCTGGTATTCACCCCGCTGTTGCCGGCGTGGGCGCCGAGCATGGCCGCTGCCCAGCTCACCCCTGTCATCGGCACCGTGGAGGGCCTGGACACGTGGGTTTCGCAGGGCCGGGATCTGCCATTTCATGTCGGGCTCGACACTGGAATGAACCGCGCCGGCGCCCCGGTGACGGATCCGGAGCTTCTGATCGCGTTGCGGCAACGGACCGCCGGCGTGAAAGGATATCAGGGCGTGTGCACCCACTTCCATTCTGCAGACACCGACCCGGCGTCGGTCGACAGGCAATGGTGGGCCTTCCGGCAGGCGGTCGACGCGCTGGGGCCACGGCCGCCGCTGCTGCACGCCGCGAACAGCGCGGCCGCACTGATGGGAACACAGTACGGGGGCGATCTGGTTCGCCCAGGCATCTATCTGTACGGTGGCCGGGCAGGGCCAGGTGGCGCCGACCCTGCGCCAGTCGCGCACTTCCAGGCTGCAGTCGTGAGTGTGAGGACAATTTCGAAAGGTGAATCGGTCAGTTATGCCGGCACCTGGGGTGCGAGCCGCCTCACCCGGATCGCCACGGTCGCCGCCGGTTACGCCGATGGCGTGGCGCTCGAGTTCGCGACGTCGGGACAGATGGCGATCCGCGGCCGCACGATGCCCGTGCGGGGCAGGGTCACCATGGACATGACCATGATCGAGGTGCCGGAAGACGTGGTCCCGGGCGACGTCGCGACGATCTTCGGCGGACCGCTCCCGTTAGTCGAGCAGGCAGGTCGTGCCCGGACCATTTCCTATCAGCTGTTGACCAGCTTGGGCCGCCGGGTGGAGCGCCGCTACCGGGGCACGACATGAAACACCGCCGGGCGGCGCTCATCGTACTTGACGGCCTCGGAATCGGGGCAGCGCCGGACGCCGCCGGCTGGGGCGACTCCGGCAGTGACACGCTGGGCAACGTGGCTCGAGCAGCAGGGGGGCTTTCGCTGCCAAATCTGGAGCGACTGGGCCTGGGTCACTGCGCCGATCTCGAGGGCGTTCGGCGCGTGGATGCGCCCACGGCGGCGTACGGTGTCGCCCTTCCTGCCAGCCCGGGCAAGGACAGCACCACCGGCCATTGGGAGTTGTGCGGATTGAAGCTGGCCCAGGCGTTTCCCACCTATCCTCACGGTTTTCCGGCCGATGTGATCGCCGATTTTGCGCGGCGCACCGGCCGGGAAGTAATCGGCAACGTCGCATCGTCGGGGACCACGATCCTGGACCGGCTGGGGGCCGAGCATCTGGCCAGCGGCGCATGGATCGTGTACACCTCAGCCGACAGCGTGTTCCAGGTGGCGGCGCATGAGGATGTAGTGCCACTGGCGGAGCTGTACCGGGCCTGCGGCATCGCCCGCGAAATGCTCGCTGGAGAGCACGGCGTGTCGCGGGTGATCGCCAGGCCGTTCACCGGCACACCTGGTAACTGGACCCGGACACCCCGGCGCAAGGATTTCAGCCTGGCACCCCCGGGCGATACGCTGATTGACCGGCTCGCGGCCCATCATATCCCCCGGGTGGGCGTGGGCAAGGTGGATGATCTGTTCGCGGGCCGGAATCTCTCGGCGGAGCATACCGCCACCAACGCGATCGCGTACGGCATGATCGTGACTGCCCTCGAAGCCATGCAGCGGGGATTGCTCTTCGCCAACGTGATCGAATTCGACCAGACGTGGGGTCACCGCAACGATGTGGCAGGCTTCGTCCGGGGCCTCCGCGAACTGGATGCGGCGCTGCCCCGGATGCTCGCCGGGCTCCGCTCGGAGGACCTCGTTATCTTTACCGCGGACCACGGCAACGATCCGACCACGCCTTCCACCGATCATTCCCGTGAGCAGGTACCGGTGCTGGCAACCGGTCCCCGGGTGCGCTCTGCGGCCCTGGGCCAGCGACAGACATTTGCCGATGTCGGGCAGACAATCGCGGAGTTCCTCGGTGTGGAGCCGTTGACCAGTGGAACTTCGTTCCTGCATGAGGTGTGGGTTGACTGATTCTCTCGAGACGGCGGCGCGGACAGCGCAGCAGCAGGCCTGGGCTCCCTACTCGAATTTCCGGGTAGGCGCAGCGCTCGAGGCCGACGATGGCACGGTGTTCACGGGATGCAACGTGGAGAATGCCTCATACGGGCTTACCATTTGCGCCGAGCGGGCTGCGCTGGTGTCGGCAGTGACCGCGGGCGCCCGACGGTTTCGGCGCGTGGTCGTCGTGACCGACAGCGAGTCGCCAGCGGCGCCGTGCGGCGCCTGCCGGCAGGTACTGGCCGAGTTCGGAACCGGGCTCCAGGTGGAGTCAGTGGGGAAGGGCGGGCGCCGGTCCTGGATGCTCAGCCAGTTGCTGCCGGATGCGTTCGGTCCGGAGTCACTCGGATGATGCGCCTCGTCTGCCTGTTCGCCGCGGTGCTGGTGCTGGGCGGCTGCACCGAGAAGCTCACTGCGCCGGGTGAGTGCCCTGGATTGTGTCCGTCGGACAATCTCGAAGTGCGCGATACGGTGATCACCGCCACCCGGGATAGCGGCTACGTCGGATTCGTGCCGGCTGGTGGTGGTTCGAGGTTGCTGGCAGCCAACGGTCATGCGGGACTCGACCTGATACCGATCATCCGGTTCGCGCGGGCGGTCGATTCCATCGCCATCGAGGACACGCTGCGGCCGGCCGTCGTCGATTCGGTCCTGCTATATGTGACCGTGACGCTGAGAGATCCAGCGGCCACCGGACTGGCGCTCGACTTCTACAAGCTTCCGGCCGCGGTGGCCGTCGACTCCGGGACCACCCACGCCGAAGTTGCCGCCGCCCTGGTGCCGGAGCGGCTGATCGCGTCGGTGCCGCTACCCGACACGCTCACCAACGGCGAAGTCCGCGTGGTGCTGGCCGGCGCAGACCTCGACCGGATCGCCTTTGCGCCCGAGGACGGCAAGGTTCTGCGCCTGGCGTATCGCCTCACGGGGGCGACAGCCACCGGCATCGGCATCGCTTCACAGGCGGGCGGGTCGGCAGCGCCCGGGTTTGTGTCGTACATGCGCGTCATACTGCCGGATACGACCATCTCGCGGACCCTTCCCCGAATCATCCAGTATGGCAGCTTCGTATCCAGTGCGCCGGCCGACGCTCCCTCGCCTGACGAATTGCTGCTGGGCGGCTGGCCATCTCGCCGTGCCATCCTGCGATTCGAACTCTCGCCCATGCTCCGCGACACGGCCAGAATCATCCGGGCGACACTTGAACTGACGCCATCCGAGCCGATCGCCGCGCTCCCGGGCGATACCGTGCGGCTCGACGTGCGCGGGGTATTCTCGGATCTCGGGCCCAAGTCGCCCCGGATCGCCGGGAGTGCCGGCGCGCTGATTCAAACCACCATTCTCACCAATGGTTCCACGGCGCCCGTGTCGATCGAGGTGTCCCGGATCGCCACGCTGTGGAATGGTGGCTCGGGCGTGCCGCCGGTGCTGATGGTTACGCTTGCGCCGGAGGCGGCGACGTTCGGGACGGCTCGCTTCGGCTCGAGCCGGATACCAGGCCTCGAGCCGAGGCTCCGGCTGACCTACGCCATGCCCTATCCGTTCGAGGTCCAGTAACGTGCGCCGTTCACTGATTGTTCTGGCCGCATTGGGTGTTCTTGCTGCCACTCCCGCGTGGGCGCAATCATCGCAGTTCGGCATCAACGGGCTCGGCATCCCAGGACGAGGACTCTCGATCCGCGCGTCGGGCTCCGGTGGCGCGTTCGGATTCTTCGACCCGCTCTCGGGCATCAACCCGGCATCGGTCAACGAGCTGACGCAACTGACCGCCGGGTTCGCCATGGTCGGCAGCTTCCGCAATTCCAGCAATCCTTCTGCCGAGGAGTCAGGGCGCGACACCCGCTTTCCCCAGTTCATGGCTGGCGGCGCGGTGCCGCGCAGCCGGCTCGCGCTGGGCGCCTACTTCTCGAACTACACCGATCGCGACTTCCTCCTCGCGTCGTCCGACACCATCCTGCTGGGCGGTCTCCCGGTGGGCGTCACCGACACGCTCACGTCGCTCGGCGGTCTGAGCGACCTGCGACTCACGATGGGCTACCGGCCGTCAGGGTGGTCGCTGGGTGCCGGTGTGCATATCATCACCGGAGGTACCCGCGTGTCGCTCAAGCGGGTGTTCGATGACTCGCTGTACTCTCCGGTGAGCCAGCGGGCCGAGATCTCGTACAGCGGCGTCGGGTTCTCGGCCGGGGCGGCGCGCTCGCTGGGCCGGGGCGTCGCGGCCAGCGCCATGATCCGGCTGGATGGCAGCGCCAGGATCGATCGCGACAGCACCGAAGTGGGGCGGGTGGATCTACCGGTCACGCTCGGAGGAGCGCTTCGGTGGCGCGCGGCGCCTCGCCTGGACCTGGCGACCTCGGTCACCCGGCGCAGCTGGTCTGGTGCGGATGACGACCTGCAGGCGCTGGGCGGGACCGGGTCACGCAACACCTTCGAGTGGAATGCCGGCGCCGAATGGCTGAGCAATCCACGGCGGCCATCGAGCCGGCCCCTTCGGATCGGCGGCCATTACCGGACCCTGCCGTTCCCGGTCGAGTCAGGCGCCCAGCCGAGGGAGTTCGGGCTGAGCCTCGGATCAGCGTTGGGCTTCGCCCGCGACCCGCAGACCGGGATGGCCCGGGCCCAGGTGGATCTTTCGCTTTCGCGCGTCTGGCGCTCCGCCACCGGCGGATACCGCGAGGGCGCGTGGCTCGTGGGGCTGGGATTCAGTGTCCGCCCCTGACAGGCGCTCGCCTACCAGACCATCTTCCGGCATGACCAGACGCGTCTACATCGAGACTTACGGCTGCCAGATGAATGTGGCGGATTCCGAGCTCATGTTCGGGGTGCTCGCCGGTGCGGGTTACGAGCGCACCGACGAACCAGCCATCGCCGATGTGATGCTGGTCAATACCTGCGCCGTCCGCGACAACGCCGAGCAGCGGGTCATCGGCCGGGTTGGCGAGCTGCAGCGTCACAAGCGGCCGGGCGATGTGCTCGGCGTGGTGGGCTGCATGGCCCAGCGCCTGGGTCCGGCCTTGCTGGCGCAGGCGCCCCGGGTGGATCTCGTCGTGGGGCCTGATGCCTATCGCAGCTTGCCGGAACTGGTGGGTCACGCCGCAGAGGGTGAGCGGCGCTCGGAGACGGAGTTTCGCTCGTGGGAGCACTACGAGGATGTGCCTGCCATCCGGGAGCCGGGACCCACGCAGTTCGTGACGGTCCAGCGCGGCTGCGATTATCGGTGCACCTTCTGCATCGTCCCGTATACGCGTGGACCGGAGCGAAGCCGTAAACTGGATGACGTGGTGCGTGAAGTGCGATCACTGGTCGAAGCCGGTGCCAGCGAGGTCACGTTGCTGGGCCAGACCGTCAACAGCTACCACGACGGTGAGTCCGACTTCGCCGACCTGTTGCGCGGGGTCGGGGCGGTGGATGGCCTGAAGCGGCTGAGGTTTACCAGCCCGTACCCCACCGAGTTCACCGAGCGGGTCATCGAGGCCATGGCGCAAACGACCGCCGTCTGCGAGCACGTGCATCTGCCGGTCCAGAGCGGCAGCAACGCGGTGCTGCGGCGGATGCTGCGACGCTATACCCGCGAGACCTGGCTCGAGGTGGTCGATCGCCTGCGGCGTGCCATGCCCGGGATCACGTTCTCCACCGATGTCATCGTCGGCTTTCCGGGTGAAACCGAGGCCCAGTTCGGCGAGACCCTTTCGCTGTTGCGCGAAGGCGGGGTGGATGAGGCCTACACCTTCAAGTACTCGCTGCGTGAGGGCACCCCCGCAACCCGGCTCAAGGAATTCGTGCCGGACGATGTCGCGTCGGATCGTCTTGCCCGGCTGATCGATCTGGTCCGCGAGCAATCGCGATCACGCAACCTGGGCCGCGTGGGCCAGGTCCACGAGGTGCTGGTCGAGCGCCCGGCCCGCAAGGGCGGCATGATGCTGGGCCGCAGCCGCACCAATTTCCTCGTCCTGCTCGACCTTCCTGCGTCGGCGCGAGGGCAGTACCACACCGTTCGACTGACCGGCACAACCGGCTCTACCTTCACCTCGGTGCCGTCAGCTTCAAGGGGGCTTGACGTCCTATGATCAAGAATCTTTCCGAGGAGC
>JAICQR010000215.1 GCA_025937755.1 Gemmatimonadales bacterium
CCTTGGCCAGGGTGAAGTCGGGGCTGAACCCGAAGTCGCGCATCAGTTCGGCCCCGATTTCCGGAATCTCCTCGATCTGGGACAGTTCGTAGATCGACTGGGCGTTGTCGGTGACCGGCCCGTACGAATCCACGGCGATGGTCACGGGGCCCATGCCGAGGAAGCCGAATGCCACCAGGCCGAAGGCGAAGATGGCCGGCGCCAGCATGAGGCCTTCCTGGCTCAGCCCCAGCGTGCTCACCCCAAAGGCCGCGGCCATGAGGCCCATGATCACCATGCCCAGCCAGTACGCCGAGAAATTGCCAGCCACGAGGCCCGACAGGATGTTGAGCGACGCCCCGCCCTCGCGGGACGACGTGACCACTTCGCGCACGTGCCGGGAATGGGTGGAGGTGAAGACTTTCACCATTTCCGGGATGATCGCGCCAGCAAGGGTGCCGCAGGTGATGACCAGCGACAGCTGCCACCAGAGGTCGGTATTTCCCGCGAGGTCGGGGATGGCGAGCTTCGACACCACGAACGTGAGCCCCACCGACAGCAGCGACGTCAGCCACACCAGCGAAGTCAGCGGCGCTTCGAAGTTGAGCCTGGCCACATTGCCGTAGCGGCTCGAGGCGACCGCATTGTTGATCAGGTACGACGCGCCCGACGCCAGCACCATCATGACCCGCATCAGAAAGATCCACACCAGCAGCTTGACCTGGACCATCGGGTCGGGCACCGCCAGCACGATGAACGTGATCAGGGCAACTCCGGTGACGCCGTATGTCTCGAAGCCGTCGGCGGTGGGACCGACCGAATCGCCGGCATTGTCGCCCACGCAATCGGCGATGACTCCGGGATTGCGGGCGTCGTCTTCCTTGATCTTGAAGACGACCTTCATCAGGTCCGAGCCGATGTCGGCAATCTTGGTGAAAATGCCGCCGGCGATGCGGAGTGCGGCGGCGCCGAGCGATTCACCGATGGCGAAGCCGAGGAAGCAGGCGCCTGCCACGCTGGAAGGAACGAACAGCAGGATACCCAGCATGAAGAGGAGCTCGACCGAGATGAGCATCATCCCGACGCTCATGCCGGCGCGAAGCGGGATGTCGCAGACCGGCCAGCCCTTGCCCTTGAGGCTGGCGAACGCGGTCCGGGAATTGGCCAGGGTGTTGATCCGGATGCCGAACCATGCGACCCCGTAACTGCCGGCCATGCCGATGTGGCTGAACAGCAGGATGATGCCGATCTTGGGCCACTCGAGGCCAGTCAGCCGGAAGTAGGCGACCACCACCACCGAGATGAACACCCAGAGCGCGAGCAGGAACTTGCCCTGCTGGGTCAGGTAGGCCCGGCAGGTGGTGTAGATCAGCTCGGAGACATCCGCCATCGCCCGGTGCACGGGGAGCTTCCGGACCGCCGCGTAGCTCAGGAGCCCGAAGAGGAGCCCGAGCACGCACACCACCAGTCCCGACAGGAGGATCTGGTGCCCGGTGAAGCCAAGAAAATCGCCCTGGTGGAGGTCGGGCAGCTGAAGATTGACTTCGCCGCCGGGGCGGTGTTCGGGCGCCTGGACCAGGGCTGCCAACATGGAGTCTCCTGCAGGAGTGGGGGTGGAGGTAACCGCTGGTCAGTAGGCGCCGATCGGCTGGTGGCCCTGGTGCGCCGAGGTGTGCAACAGCGTGAGGAACCGCTTGCCGAGCTTGTCGATCTCGCTCTCGCCCGGCTGGTCGGTTTCCACAGTCACGAGGGTGTAATGCCCCCCCTCGGCGCGGACGGTGACGCTCAACTGGCCCAGCGGGCCGCCGAAGCTCCGCCGGCGCTCGCCCTCGTCGGTGGGGCTCAGGCGGGCGCCGAACCAGCGCGCCGCCTGGCCCACGACGTCATCGGGCGAAAGGTGGGTCCGATGAAAATATTTCATTCGTTCTCGTAGTACTCGATGCCCAGGTGGGTGATCTGCTCCTCGCCCTTCATCCAGCGCAGCGTGTTCTTGAGCTTGGTCAGCTGAATGAACAGGTCGTGCTCCGGGTACAGCTCGGCGGCTGCCTGC
>JAICQR010000010.1 GCA_025937755.1 Gemmatimonadales bacterium
CTGCTATCCTAACCACTTACGTGTCGGCAGCAGGCTTGACCCTCGCTAGGGTTCGTGGCTATCTTGCTCCGCCGCACGCCCTGGTGGTGAAACTGGTAGACACGCTATCTTGAGGGGGTAGTGCCGAAAGGCGTCGCGGTTCGAATCCGCGCCAGGGCATGTTCGCCACTGTAGCTCAGGGGTAGAGCTCTCGATTCGTAATCGAGCGGTCGTCGGTTCAAATCCGACCAGTGGCTCTCAGGTGCCCCGCAGATATCCCGCCGGAATCGTCCCCTGCCGCATCAGCCGTTCGTGAAACGCCCGCGCGTCAAAGCCGGCGCCGGCTTTCTTGCGCTCGGCTTCGCGTAGCTCCACGATCTCGTTCTTTCCCAGGTTGTACGTAATCGCCTGCGTCGGCCACTTGGAGTAACGATAGATCGCGCGGTCCGCGGTCTCGTACGCGGCATTCGCGGCCGGATCCGACCCGCGTCGCGCCGAGGCATCCGGCACGAACTCCACATGGGAAGCGAAGTAGTCCACCGCTTCCTCGAACGTCATCCGGCCCGTATGGATTCCCACGTCCACTCGCACCCGCACCGCCCGCATCAGCTGGGCCTGGAGCATGTACAGGTACTCTGCCGGCGCATAGAATCCGAACGGCTCGCCATGGTTCTCGGCCATCAGTTCCTCTGCATACAGACCCCACCCCTCCGCCGCCATCGAGTCCTGCCACATCGATGAGGAGTCCTCCACGGCACCCGGCGTGAGCCAGCGGATATTGGCGATATCGTCCGCATGCTGGGTCATGTACTTGTAATGCCAGTCATGTCCCGGAAAGCCCTCGTGCACGGCGGTGGTCGCGACAGAGGCGCGGTTGTTCTGCGCCAGTGCCGCCGGATCGTTGCCGGTGGGCGAGAGGTAGAAGCGCCCTACGCCTGTCTTCTTGAAGGGTGGAGCAGGATAGTATGCGGCCTCGATCGCGCTGCGCAGCACCGGCGGCGTCGCCACTACATCCAGCTGGTAGTCGGCCGGTACGTCGAACAGCGCCTTTTCCCGGCCGTATTCCACCGCGCGCTTGCCGGTGTCTACATACCACTGAAGCAGTTCATCGTCGTTGCGCGGCGAATCCTGGCCCAGGTGCGACAGCACCTGGCGCATGCTGGCCCTCTTCTCGGCGTCGGTATCGAATGCCAGCGTCAAACCCGCTGCGTCGGCCACCTGGGCCGCTACCGCGAAGATCTTGTCTTCGTACAGTGCCACCTGTTGCGCGCCGTAGTCCCACAACTCCGCCGGCGTGCGTTCCACCGCCAGGCAGTTGCGCACCCGCCAGCCGTACTCGTCCTCTCCTGCAGCGTAGTGGTCTGCCGCGTCCGCGCCATAGGCGCCCGAGAGGAACTCGGCGAACGACTCGAATGCCGCCGCCGCCGCGGCCCCGGCTTCCCGGATACTGGTCAGCCCGGCTTCGGCAAACGCCCGCTGGCCGAGGTGTTGCTCCGCCTCTCCCGCCAGGGTCTCGCGGAAGTAGCTGGCGTTGGCTCGGCTGCCGCCGATGCCGTCCCGCTCGACCATCCTCCGGTCGGGCACGTTGCCGGCCGCGATACCCGCCTCGAGATTGACGCGTGCCGTCGCCAGGTATGCCGGTACCGCGTTGACTCGCCGCGCCACCAGCCGCCATTCCGCTTCGGTTCCGAGACCGGCCCCATCCGGCGTCATCTGCTGGATTTGCCAGTCCACGCCGCGAAACGGTTCGGACACGTAGGTGTCTACCGCCCGTTCGTGGTAACGGCGATCGCCGTAGAGGCGGATCAGGAAGCCGAGCTGGGCCGACATTACCGAGCGATCCACCCACTCGGGACTGGCTTCCGTCGTCGGTGAAAGCCCGGCCATCGCCTGCTCGATTTCCCGGAAGAACTCCAGCTCGGCCGCGATCGCGGCTGGAGAGAAGTCGCGCAGCTTGCCGTTGATCTCTGCAAGGGAAGGGTCGTACCCGTCACCGCCGAGGTACGTGGCGGTCACCGGGTTCAGTTCCAGCACCCGCAGGAAGTAGCGGTCGCGCACCTGCGCGAAGTCATCGCTGTAACTGGCCGGCTCTGCATCCGGCGTCCGGCAAGCCGACACGTAACGCAGGATGCCCAGCATTGCGGCAGAACGGACGCCCAGCGACAGCAGTTCTCGGCGGGGCAACAGCATGGCAGGCTCACGGATGTTGACACCTCAATATGACCCGTTGCCGGCCACCAGTCACCCACTCCCCACTTCCCACTCCCCACTTCCCACTTCCCACTTCCCACTTCCCACTTCCCACTTTAACTTGCCCCCGCTCCACCCGGGACGTAGCGCAGTCCGGTAGCGCACTGCAATGGGGTTGCAGGGGTCGCGGGTTCAAATCCCGCCGTCCCGATCGATCGAGGAGCCGGCCGGCGTGCCGGCTCTTCGCATGTCTGACTTGTACGCGGAGACACCCGTGCGCGTCGCCTTGCTTCTCGCTGTCACTCTCCTGCTGGCCGCCTGCTCGCTCGATGACCTGCGCAGTCGCCCCCTCAATCCGCCAATCGCCAGGGAACTCGCCGTGAACGACGACGATCTGAACACCACCCCGTCGGGGCTTCGCTATCAGGACGTGACCGAGGGTGACGGAGCCGAGGCACGCGCCGGCGACTCCGTGTCGGTGCACTACACCGGCTGGCTCACCGATGGTTCCAAGTTCGACAGCAGCCGCGATCGCGGGACGCCATACACGTTCCAGCTTGGAGCAGGACGGGTCATCGCGGGCTGGGAGGAGGGTGTGGCCGGCATGAAGGTGGGCGGCCGTCGCAAGCTCGTCATCCCCGCGAATCTGGGCTACGGCGCCCGCGGAGCGCCGCCGGTCATCCCGCCAGGTGCCACTCTGGTGTTCGACGTGGAACTGCTGGCCATCAAATAGCCCTCCCCACTTCCCACTTCCCACTTCCCACTTCCCACTGGGGTGGGGAGGCCGGGGGGGTGGGGTGACGCCCCTCACAGCACCCACCCCCTCCATTCGGCATGTTCGGGCACGTGCGTGACGCCATCCGTCCAAGTCGGATGGGCGCCTGACTTCCGATGGTACCGAGGAGGATGTATGCGGACGATGCCGCGTGGTGCGATGCTGGGAGCACTGACGCTTGTGATCGGGCTGGGTGCGTGTGCACCCAAGGTGACTCGTGAGGAGTTCCAGAGCGAGGTCACGAAGATCCGCGACGAGATGACAACGGGTGATCGCCAGCTGGCCACTCGCATCGACTCGCTCAACACTCGCATGTCCACGCTCGAGAGCGATCTCGCGGCGTTCCGGAGCGAGTACAACGTAAGCCTGGAAGAGATGCAGGGCGCGCTGAAATTCAACGTTCCGGTGCATTTTGAGTTTGCCAGCGCAGAGCTGCGCGAGGCCGACCGCCCGGTGCTTGACCGGTTCGCGGGTGTGGTGCGGGAGCACTACCCCAACGCCGTGATTACGATCGAGGGTTTCGCGGATCCGGCAGGTTCGCGCGCTTTCAACAAGCGGCTGGGTATGGATCGCGCCGAAAGCGTGGTGAGCTATCTCAGTTCCAATGGCGCGCTGACCGGCGCCAGCCTCAAGGCCGTGAGCTACGGCGAGTCCAACGACCGCCAGGTAGTGCCTGGTGCTCAGGGCCCTGGCCCGGAGGGCATGGAGAATCGGCGGGTTGCGCTGGTGATTGATTATGCCTCGCCCGACGCCGCGCCCATGACCGAGACCGAAGGCGTTTCGCTGCGCTAGACGCTTGCTCCAGCATAAACACAACGCCCCGCGATTCGCGGGGCGTTGTGTTTTACGGCACCACTACGGTCACTCTCCCAGGCCGCGCCTCCCTCGGCACCTCCACTTCGACCAGAACAGGGCGGTCGGCTGTCGGCTGCGAGGACCGGATCGCCATCACTCCTTGACCGCGTTGACCGCCGTGACCGTCCTGACCCCCTTGACCGACCACCGCCTCGACCGGATCCCAAGCCTTCACCACCTGCACCCGAACGCCAATCGAACCCGCGGATTGCGAGTGCCCTGGGGCCGTAATGCCGACCAGGGCGAGCATGGCGCCCGCCACCACCACACCTGTCCGACTCCAGTCTTGACCAGTCACGGTGCACATCCTGTCATTGTATGCCCATGCACCTCTATAGCAAGGATCGTGAACAAAGGTGCAATCGGTAACCGGCGCTGTAAGCCGTTGATATCACGTCAGTTGTCACAATTCCTGAAACAGCGGTCGGATTTTCAGAAAATGTCTGGAAACTTTACACCAGATGTCCAAATCTGAGACATTGCCGCATAACCACTTGGGCGGCATGCGGGTTGACGAAAGGCGTCAGTATCTTGACGGTTGACGAAAACGTTACAGAGTTGGCACTCCGGTTGCCCTGCTGCTGCCCGATCCGCGCAGTCATCCTTTACTCTCGCACAGGACCGGGCACATGCGCACCACCCTTTCGATCGCGCTGGCACTCGTGGTAGCCGGCTCGCTGGCCTCGCCGGCTCAGGCGCAGAACAGCGGTAACATCTTCGCCACCGCCACCGTGCTGAGCTCGATCTCGGTGACCGGCAACAACCTCGACTTCGGCAACGTCGCCCAGGGTCAGATCAAGACTGTGGCGCCGGACGCCGCGGGCGCCGGCAACTTCACGGTGCTCGGCCAGTCGGCCACCCCGGTGGTGCTGTCGGTCACCTCGCTGCCGGCCGACGTCAATCATGCGGGCCTGCCGCTCTCGGCCTGGCAGTACATGCATGCCGACGTCAATTCGACCGGTGGCCTGAGCGCCGCGGCCGTCGCCGTCGGCAGCACCTTCACCGGCACCCTCGACGCCAGCGGCAACTACTACGTCTGGGTAGGCGCGACGCTGTCCGCCGGCGCCGCAGTGCCGGCCGGTTCGTACACCAGCACCACGCCGATCACCCTCCAGGTGGTCTACCAGTAAGCCTCGACGATCGGGTAGCCGGAGGAGACGGCGAAAGCTGTCCCTCCGGCGCCAGTCCCCCTGACATGCTGCTTCGATCGCTCGCCGCGCTGACTATGCTCACTGCTGCTTCAGCCGGCAGCGCCGCCCACGCGCAGAGTTCCGGATCTGCTGTCGTCCAGCTGACCTTGCTCCCTTCGCTCACCGTCACCGGCACCCAGGATCTCGAGTTCGGCACGGTCGCCGGGTTCAGCTCGACCACGGTCCTCGCTCGCGATGGCGGCAGGTTCACCATTCAGGGGCAGTCCAACGCCCCGGTGGTGATCGAGATGACCCAGTTGCCATCCAGCCTGGCGCCCAACCTCGCATTGGGCGCGTGGACCGGCCTCCACAACCGTTCTCCCGGCCCTGGCAGCGCGACCGCCTTCGCGCCAGCTCCTGGCGCAGCGCTCTCCGCCGTGCTGCACAACAACGGGCGCTATTTCATCTGGCTGGGCGCCACCCTCACGGCCACCGGTGCGCCCCTGGGACCCCACAGCGCTCCCATCGTGATCACCGTCGGGTACAACTGACGTGCGTCGTCACGTACATTGCTGGCGTTCCCAGTCCATTGTTGATCCGGAGCTTCATGCGAACCGCACCACCGCTGCTCGCGTTGGGTTGCCTGTGCCTGCTGGCGAGCCCCGCTTCTGCCCAGGGCCATGGCGGTCGGCCGATCCGGGTGCTTGGCGTCCGGGCACTCACGTTCGGGAGTCTCATCGCGGGCGCGCCGTCGTCCGTGCTGCGCACCGATCCTGCCCGCGCGGGCCAGTTCGATCTGATGGCCCAGAACCGTGAGGTGGTGCTGGTGAGCTTCTCACTGCCGTCGGCCATGTCCGGCCCGGCTGGCGCATCGCTGCCCGTGATGTTCTCCGGCACCGACGCCGGATTCTCACAGGAGCAGACCATCGGCGACCAGGTGGCATTCGACCCCCGCACTACCTACACCGGCACCATGTCGAGGCAGGGCAGGGCGTCGATTTTCCTGGGCGGCACCGCGATGCCGGCCTTCAATCAGCCGCCGGGTAACTACTCCGGCACGGTCACCCTGACGATTGCCTACCCGTGAAGAGCCTCTCCATCGCGCTGCCGCTCATCCTGGCTGGCATCTCCGCGCTTCAGGCACAGGGAGTCCTGGTCGCGCCTACCTCGATCTTCATCGATGGGCGCGCTCGCTCCGCCACTGTCCTGCTGGTCAATCCCAACGACGATCCTGCCGAGGTCGAACTCTCGGTTACCTACGGCTACACCGTCACGGACAGCGCCGGCAGCTTCTCACTCTGGACAACCGATGCGCCAGACTCCACGGCGCCGTCGGCAGCGGCGTGGATCCGCGTCTTTCCTCGTCGGGTCGCCATCGAGCCGAGGGCGCAGCAACTGGTGCGATTACTGGTCTCGCCGCCCGCCGGCCTCGCCGACGGTGAATACTGGGCCCGGCTGGTGGTGCTCGCACGCGGCGGGAAGCTCGCCGTCGAAGCCACGACCGACTCCGGCAGCGTGAACGTCGGGCTGGCGGTGGAGGTGCGCACCATACTTCCTGTGTTGTATCGCTCTGGCACCGTCCACCCTGGTGCAGCGCTCGAAGCTCTGGCCGCCGGCACCGTTGGCGACTCGCTCGCGATCCGCGCCCGCCTCAGCCGCACCGGCGATGCGGCTGCGCTCGGCACCGTCAAGGCAATGCTCCTGGATTCCACTGGCACCGTACTCCGCCGCTCCGAACTTCCGGTGTCGGTCTACGCTCCAATCGCCCCGCGTCTCGTGCTGCCAGTCGATTCGCTCCCGCCCGGCCGCTACTCCGTGCAAATGGAATTCGTGGCGGAGCGCCCTGATCTTCCGCCTGAGGCCCTGTTGCGGTTCACTGCTGTGCGCGATTCGCTCGCCGTTACGCTGCCCTGACCATGCACTGGCCGGCGGCGCGGGCGCACGTCGCACGCTTGGCCGTCGTACTGGCCGCCGCAGGCAGTTCGGCGGCGGTGCCGCTCCACGCACAACAGTTGCCCGAGCCCGCCATTGTCCAGCTCCAGATCGGGCGCCTCGCCGCCCGTACGGTGCCGGCGTATCGGATCGGCAGCGAAGCGCTCGTTCCTCTCGGGCAGTTCTTCGACCTCGCCGAGGTGAGGATCGTACGGTCGGCCGCTGGGTTTCTCGCCGCCCAGCTGCCTCAGGGCACCGGGATCGAGGTCGATGCGCACGCACGCCAGGCCAGGGCCGGCAACCGCACGGTTGCGCTCGACAGCGCCACGCTGGTTGTGGAGGGTGCCGAGCTGTACCTCGCCACTGCTGTGCTGGGCCGGCTGCTGGATGTCGAGTTCAAGGCCGACTGGGGCAACCTCGAGGTGCTGGTGCGCAACCCGGATCGGCTGCCCGTGGCAGACCGGCTCCGGCGTGAAGCGGCCCACACAGCCCTGTTACGGGGTGGTGCGGCCATCGCACCCGATGTCTTCATTCCGCCGGACCGTTCTCGCCTGGGCGGCTTCGTGCTGGACTACAGCTTCTTCTCGCCCAGTACCGATCCGATCGAAGGAAGTTCCTATACCCTGAACGCCGGTTTCGATCTGCTTGGTGGATCACTCGAGCTGGGCGCGCGGAGCGACGACCCCGCCTCAACTGGTGATGTGAGGCTGGACGCCTCCTGGCTCGGCGTCTGGCGCCGCAATGCGTACCTGCGGCAGCTCCGGCTGGGCGACGGGCTGGGCACCGGTCCCCGTGCCCGCACCATCCGCGGCGGCAGTGTCACCAACGCCCCCTACGTGCGGCCATCGCTCCAGGCCGACGTGGTGTATGCCGGACGGTTACCTGAAGGCTGGGAAGTCGAAGCCTGGCGCAACGGCATGCTGCTCGGCATCGACTCCACCGGCATCGATGGTGGGTTCGGGATCTCACTCCCGGTGGTGTATGGCGAGAATCCGGTGGATTTCATCGCCTACGGCCCCTTCGGCGAACGGCGCGAGTTCAGCCGGAAGTATCTGGTGCCGCTCGCGCTTCTGCCTGCGCGCCAGGTGGAGTACGCCGTGGCAGCGGGCGAGTGTCGGCTCGATCCCTGTGAGTCGACCCTCAATGCCGATCTTCGCTATGGCATCTCGGAGCGCTGGACCTTGGCTGCCGGTGTCGATCGGTTCTGGCGTGACTCCCTGTCCGACCGGACCCATCCCTACCTCGACGCCGTCGGCATTCTCGGAAATGCCTGGACCGCCGAGGCGGGCGCCGTCGCCAGCGGATTTGTGCGCGGCCGGCTTGGGTATGAGCCAACGCTCGACCTGAGACTGAGCGCGGAGGTGGTCCGCTTCGCCCGTACACCCGACAACCAGTTGCTCAATCCGCTCGCGCGCCAGGAGCAGGTGCAGCTGGGCGCGTTCTGGCGGCCCGACCGGAGGCGGGGGTTTCTCTTTGTGGAAGGCAGGCTGGAGCATGCAACCACCGCAGCGGGCTCGAGCTGGCGCGGCCGGGCGGGGCTCTCCGCCCAGTTGGGACGGGTGCGTGCCGCCCCCTATGCCCGCTTCGAGCGTCAGCAGGAAGCGGGAGGAAGCGTCACCCGGGGCTTCGGCGGAATCGAACTCTTCGCCACCCCGGGTTCCGGGCTCGGCGGCGTACTACGCCATTTGTGGCTCCGCGGCGCCTATGAGGGCCGCAATCTCGTCACGCCCGAGTTCGCGTCACTCACCGTTGCGCGGCCGCTGGGCGCCGGTATCCGGGCCGAAGCCGGAGCGCTCTGGCTCAAGGGCAGTAGCCGGCCCACGTGGACCTTCTCTCTCGCCACCTCGCTCTCTACCCTGCGCGCATTGACCCTCGTGACGGCGCCGGCGGCCGGTCCCGCCGCAGCGACCCATTACCTGCAGGGCTCGGTGCTCTACGATCGCGCCCGCGGTGGCCTGGCCTTCACCGCGGGGCCGTCGTTGCAGCGCGGCGGCATTGCCGGGCGGGTCTTCCTGGACGAGAACGGCAATGGTGTGCGCGATGACACCGAGCCCGGGCTCCCCAATGTGCGGGTCCAGGTCGGCGTTGCCGCGGCCTACTCTGATTCGCTCGGCTGGTATCGGGTGCTGGATGTGGTGCCATTCGAGAGCGTGCTCGTGCGGGCGGACTCGCTCAGTTTTGACTCACCGCTGTGGGTGGCGGAGTTCGGACTGGCGGCCGCGGTGCCGGCGCCCAACAGGCTCACCGTGGTGGACGTCCCGTTGCTCATGGGTGCGGTGCTGGAAGGCTCGGTGAGGTTCGCGGATGGTTCGCCCGCCGCCGGCGTGTCACTGGAACTCACCAATGGTGAAAGGCGCCTCACCAGCTCCACCTTCACCGATGGCACCTTCTACCTGATGGGGGTGACCGAGGGCCGCTGGAGGGTCAGCGTCGCCCCCCGCAGCGCCGACGCCCTCAGCGCCGACGCCGTGCCCGTCATCATCGCTGTGCCCCCCGGCGGTGGCGCGCTGCCGATGGTGCAGCTCAACCTGGTCCCGCGCTAGCCTTGGCTGATAGTTGAGTTAACCACGTAAACCCCTGACGAAGCCGGCCGATTCGACGACGCCAGCTACGGCGCCAGCCAGTACGTCGCCTTCACTGCAAGAAAATTGCTCCCCGGTGCGCTGAAGCTGTCGAACAGCGCCCCGACGCTCGCCTTGCCCAGCGTTGGCACGCTCCCGCTCCGGTCCTGCTGCCACACCAGGAACAAGGTGCTGCCCGGCAGCCACTCCCACCGCATCACCAGGTTGCTCCGGAACGACAGCACGTTGAAGTCCGGATTCGGCAGGTTGAACGTCTGCCCATCGGCAGTTACTTCGTAACCGTCATCCACCGGCACGATCGTGGTGCCGTCCTCGCCGTACTCCCGCAACTCGCGGCTCCGGGCCGCTTCCAGCTCGCCGAAGCGATGGAACTCACCGCTCGCGGTGAACGGTTCGGCATACAGCTCGAGCGTCAGGTCCGGCGTGAAGGCGTACTCCAGCCGCATCTGCGCCGAGAGCGTCGTGCGGTCCGCGAACGCGAAGACGTAGCGGGTGCCGAACGTCGCTGCCCGTCCGTCGGGCCGGGTGGTGAGGAACTGGCGCGATACCCGTTCGCGCTGGAACGTCGGGGTCACGCTCACCCGCCAGCGGGGTGCCGGACGGGCCGCCACGTTGCCCCGGAGCGAGACCCGCCGTCCGCCCGCCTCATCCACCTGGACATTGACCGACCCGGACCAGTTGACGGTGTTGCCCTCGTTGCCTGACAACTCGACATCGAAGCCCTGGAGGTAGCTGGTACCCATCAGGGGACCGCCCCGCGTCAGGTCGTCGCTGGTAGCGCGGGGCTCGAGGTAGGTCCCGAGGAACAACCGCATGAAGTTGTGGAACGTGAAGTTGTTGGCCAGGGATGCGTACTGGTTGGTCATCACGCCGCCGAAGTTCCAGCCTCGCGTGTAATAGAGCGTGTGCGAGCGGCGCCGGAACGGCCCGCGCGGCTGGGTTTCCCGCCAGGTGAGGTCGCCATAGGAACTGACGTCGTTGGCGCTGCCCAGTCGGCCCGCGTCGTTGATGTCAAACAGGGGCGACTCCGCATTGGCGCCCGCCTCCCAGACCCAGTGTCGGCCCGAGTTCTTCTCGGCGCTGACTCCGGCCGCCCAGCCGGCCATCGACGTTCGGGTGGGGTCGTAGGTGAACTCGGTCGCGTCTGGCCGTTGCAGGAAATGCGCAGGATGACGCTGCAGCAGCGCCATCGCCTCCGGCTCACCGGATACATGGCTGAAGCCCGCAAAGGCATCGAACTCGTACGTGTTCTGCGCCGTCCGCAGATTGAGGTCGGCGCCGCCCGCGATGGCGGTGCGGGGGAGCAGCGCCGCCAGCGGGCTACCCACCCCGATGTCCCGGCGCACCGCGGTGAAGGATGCTCCCACCGTGGACGCATTGGCCCCGAATTCCTGCTGCAGCCGGCCCACGCCATAGCCGGTGAGCGGTTCCACCTCCACCGACGTGCGCTCGCCCGACGCCACATCAAACGCGGTGGCGTGCTCCCGTCCCGTCACTGCGGTCAGGGCGCCGACACTCAACCCATGGCTGAGCCGGCCGGTGACCTTGGCGGCGCCCAGGATGGTCGTGTTCAGCGGCTGGTCGACGAAGTCGCCCTCGGCGCCGCCCCTCGGCGCCCGGCCGATCCGGCGGGAGTAGAAGAAGTTCTGGCCCCCGCCGCGCAGCAGGTCGCTGCCTTCGGTGAAGAATGGCCGACGCTCGTCGAAGAAGGTCTCGAACCCGCTGAGATTCACCTCGGCCGGGTCCGCTTCCACCTGCCCGAAGTCGGGGTTCACGGTCGCATCCAGGGTCAGGTTGGTGCCCAGCCCCAGCTTGAAGTCGGCGCCGGCCCGCACGCCATACCGGCTGCCGTCGTCGAAAGGATTCCCGGCAGCTGCGTCGGCATAGGTGGCGTTGGCAGCGACGTACGGCATGACCTCCAGCCGGCTCGACGGCCGGATGCCCTGGATACCCTGCAACAGCCCGAACCGCGACGACCACCCCGATTCGCGCGCCGGGATCACCACCCAGTACACGTCCTCGTCTGCCGCCGGCATCCACCGGTTGATCTGCACGCCCCATTCCTGCACCGGGCGGTCAGTGAAGCGAAGCTGCGAAAAGGGAATCCTCATCTCGGCGTACCAGCCGGTGGAGTCATGCGATACCCGGCCTTCCCAGACCGGATTCCAGGCCAGCTCGCGGGAGCCTTCGGCGTCATTGGGGTGAAAGAAGTCGCCCCGCACTCCGCCGCTCGAGAGCGAGAAGGTGTAGGCGGTCCGCCGGTCGTGATAGGTATCGAGCGCGACCAGGATGTGCTCGGCATTGCTGAACTGGTCCCGGCGGGTCACGATCGTCGGGATCTCGTGCGGATTGGCGCTGGACAGCCGGGCCCCTACATACAGCGCCTCGGTGTCGTACAGGAACGCCACCTGAGTTGGCGCCGATGGGGCGCCGCCCTCGGTTGGCACCTTCTGGAGGAAATCGGTGCGCCACTCCGCGTCCTGCCAGGCGGCATCAGTAAGGATGCCGTCGATGCTGGGCTGGCCACCCGCAGCAACCGGCGTCGCCTGGAATACCTTGGCGCCGGCCTCATCGCCCGCCTGCGCCATCAGGTTCGGAGCCACTGCCACAAGGAGCGCTGCCATCGTCAGGCAGAAGCGGAACACGCGGGGCCTCCGGCGCCGGGCGCCGTGGTCAAGTGAAACAGGAAGGGCTTGCAGAGTTTGACACCGCAAGCCCTCCCGACGTTGCTACGCGATACGGGGTTTCACCTTCCCACTTCCCACTTCTCACTTCTCACTTCTTCCTGAGACTCACAGTCCCATTCACACTCGACATCTCGATCACCGGGCCGCCGGAACCGATGGTGCCGCGCATGTTGCGGGGACCAAATCGCCCCGTCACCGTCAGCGGAAAGTCGGTCTCGATCCCCCCATTCACGGTGGACGCGCGTACGTCGGCGCTGGCGTCGGCCGGCAGGGTAACCGTCACTCCACCATTTACCGAACTGAACTCCAGCGGGCCGGTCCAGTCGGAGCGCCCCAGCGTGGCCTCCACGTTCCCGTTGACGGACGACGCCTCGGCGACTCCGCGAGTCGAGACTTCCACATCGCCGTTGACCGTGGACACTTCGGCATCCGCCACCAGCCCGGTCGCGCTGACGTCGCCGTTCACCATCTGCGCCTCGAACTCGATGTTCGCCGGCACCCGCACCTGGAAGTGCACCGAGACATCATCCACATCGTCGTTGTCGCGGTTGCGGCGGCTGCTCCCGCCTCGGCAGCCCTCGCTGTCACGCTGGTTGGGATACACCGTGCAGATGACAACACCGTCGCCGCTCTCGTCCACCCGGATCTCGACCAGCTCCGGCCGCCCGCCGCGGCGCGCAACCTTCCGGGCGGTGACTTCGATGGTATTGCCGGAGGCGGGCGTGGCCGAGATCGAGCCGTTGATGCCCCGCACCTCGATGGTGCGCCCAGCTGGCAGCGATCCTGACCAGCGGAAGTCCTGCCCTTGCGGGGCTCCCTGGGCCGCGGCCAGCAGGGCAAGCGTTACGACGATCATGGGATGTTCTCCTTGAGAGTTAGTCGTCCTGCATGAGGCGGCCCACCGCCTCCGGCGTTGTCACATGGATCCTGCCCTGGAACGAGTCGAGCTTGACCGACGCGCTGCCGCCGCCAAGGACGAAACTGAATCTCCGGTCGTCGCGGCTCCTGACCTGGAGCGACAGGTCCGACTCGAATTCGCCCTGGAAGGTGGAAACGGTGACCGACGCGCTGGCGCCCGGCTGAACCCCCAGCACAATGTCGCCGTTGTGGGTGCTCATCTCGTACTGCCCCCTCGCGCTCAGCGGGCCGCTGAAGCTGAGGTCCCCGTTCACGCTGCTCAGTGCCACCGCATCCGATCGGGTCTCGAGCACCATTACGTCACCATTCACCGCCTCGGCCGAGACGCGGCCCCGTGCCGACGTGATGAGCACGTCGCCGTTCACCGATGTGGCCGTGATGTTGCCTTCGGTGTCCCGCAGGATCACGGTCCCATCCACCGCGCTCGCCGAGATGTTGCCTCGCGCGCCGCGCACCGTGACATCGCCCTCCACCGTTTCCACCGAAACGGGGGCGGCGATTCCGTCCACCATGACGTCGCCTTCGACCGAGCTGGCCGAGAGCGCCACCGTGGCGGGCATGCGAATCACCACATCGGTGCTTTCACTTCCCATCCAGCCGCTCGACGCGTCCACCGTGATCACGCTCCCCGAACGCGACACCTTCACATCGCGCGACCGGCGATCGTCCGTGTCGCCCGAGCGGATCTCCACCTCGTTGCGATTCCAGCTCCGCACCGTGATATCGCCCTCGTGGGTGCTCACCCGCAGCCGGTCACCGGCGCGGATCGCAAAGGTGGTGTCCTGGGCGGAAAGCGCCGCCGCAACCAGCAACAGTGAGGCGAACACAAGGTGTCCTTTCGTCAGCTGCGCGCTTGCACCAGGGTAGCTGCCTGCCGGAGCAGGGCCAGCTTCCGCTGCATGGTGCGCGCGAGATACGAGTTGAGATACGCGCTGGCCGGATCGTTCCGGAGCGCAGTTTCAGTTTCTGCGATCGCCGTGTCGATCAGCGCCAGATTGCGCTCCAGCACCGCCACGGTCTTCGGGTCCAGCTGGTCGCGCCCCTCGTCCAGGATCGCCCGCAGATCAGCGGCGGCCTGGTTGTACGTCGCTTCCGCGCGGGCCATCGCCGGAAGCACCGTCATCCCGTCCGCCGGCGGAACCGCGGTTGTGACCGCCGGCGCAGGACCAGCGTCAGGAGCGGTCTGCTGCAGTACACCCCACACCACCGCGCCACCCGCGAGGAACACCGCCACCGCCGCCGCCAGCAGTGGGCGCCATGGCGTGCGCCGGCCCGCCGGAAGTCGCCTCGCCGCCACCGGCCATGGGCGCACGTGCGTGGGCTCGCCGGAATCGGCAATCCGCGCGGCGATGCCCGCCCAGAGATCGGGAACCGGCGCAGGGGCATCCAGTCGCGCCGCCCGTCGCGCCACGGCCCGCAGTTCCAGCACCAGCGCGGTGCACTCGGCGCACTGCGCCACGTGGGCCTCGCAATCGGCGCGCTCGCCAGCGCTGAGCGTGCCGTCCGCATACTCCGAGAGCCGGTCCTGCCATGTGTGTTCCATCATCATCCTACCGGTCGAGGTGCTGCCGCAGCGCCATGCGCGCGCGGTGCAACTGTGACTTCGATGTCCCGGCCACCGTTCCCATCATCTCCGCGATCTCCTCGTGCCGGTAGCCTTCCACGTCATGCAGCACGAAGACCTGTCGGGCCCCGTCGGGCAGCCGCTCGATTGCCGCCTCGAAGTCCAGCGTGTGCTCCACCGACACGTGCCGCTTCGCCGGCATCAACTCGAGCGGCCTGTCATCCGCGGTGTACCGCTCCCGCTGGATCCCCAGGGCTTTCCGCCGGCCCAGCAGCTCGTTGACGGCCAGCCGGTGGAGCCAGGTGCCGAACGCCGCCTCGCCCCGAAAGCTCCCCAGCTTCCGCCAGGCCCGGACAAACACATCCTGGGTGGCCTCGTCCGCTTCATCCCGCGAGAGCATCCGGCAGGCGAGCGCATGAATCCGGTTGACGTGCTTCCGGTACAGCCGCTCGAACGCGCTCTCGTCCCCGGCTACCGCCAGGGCAGCCTCCGTGATGTCGGAATCGGGGCGGGCCGGCCCGGCCGTGCTACTCACGGCGCGAACCCCGCGAATCGGGGTCGTTTGCATGCATGGGATTGGATACGACAAGCCTGCTCAAAGGTTGCAAGGCTTCCAGCCGTGCCGCCGAGCCGCCGAGACGACTAGCCGTCCAGCCGTCCAGCCGTCTAACTTGGCCTGCATGACCGCCACAGCCATCCACGCCCCCACCGGCCTCGCGCTCTCCTGCAAGGGCTGGCACCAGGAGGCCGCCCTCCGGATGCTGATGAACAACCTCGATCCCGCCGTGGCCGAGCGGCCCGAGGAACTCATCATCTATGGAGGCAGCGGAAAGGCAGCCCGGAACTGGGAATGCTACGAGGCGATCGTGCGCACCCTCCGCCGGCTGGAGAACGACGAGACCCTCCTGGTACAGAGCGGCAAGCCGGTCGGGGTATTCCGGACCCACGAGGAGGCCCCACGCGTCCTCATCGCCAACTCCCATCTGGTGCCCCGCTGGGCCACATGGGATGAGTTCCGCCGGCTGGAAGCGGCCGGGCTCACCATGTACGGCCAGATGACCGCCGGCTCGTGGATCTACATCGGCACCCAGGGCATTCTCCAGGGAACCTACGAGACCTTCGCCGAGTGCGCCCGGCAGCATTTCGGGGGCACGCTGGCCGGTCGCCTGGTGGTGACCGGGGGACTGGGCGGAATGGGTGGTGCCCAGCCGCTCGCCGCCACCATGAACGGCGCCGCCTGCCTCGGTGTGGACGTTGATCAGAGCCGGATCGAGCGGCGGGTCAACTCGGGCTACTGCGATCTGCTCGAGCACGACCTCGACCGGGCACTCGGCCGGCTGGATGAGGCGCGCGAAAAGCGCGAAGCGCTGTCGATCGGCCTGGTCGGCAACATTGCCGATGTCGTGCCCGAATTGGTCCGCCGCGGAATCACTCCCGACGTCCTGACCGACCAGACGTCGGCCCACGATCTCCAGCTGGGCTACATCCCGACCGGCCTGTCGCTGGAACAGGCTGGGGAACTGCGCCAACGCGACGCCGATGTCTACCAGAGCCGCGTGCTCGATTCGATGCAGGCCCACGTCGCCGGAATGCTCGAGCTCAAGCGGCGGGGCGCGGTCACGTTCGACTACGGCAACAATCTCCGGGGCCAGGTGGCCGATCATCGCGGCATGACCGAGGCGTTCGACATTCCTGGCTTCGTACCCGAGTTCATCCGGCCGCTGTTCTGCCGGGGAGCCGGTCCCTTTCGTTGGGCCGCGCTCTCCGGCGATCCGGCCGACATCGCCGCCACCGACGACGCCGTGCTCGAGACGTTTCCCCAGAAGGAGGCGTTGGCGCGCTGGATCAGGAAGGCGCGAACCCAGGTCCAGTTTCAGGGGCTCCCGGCGCGGATCTGCTGGCTGGAGTACGGCGAGCGGGCGGAGATGGGGCTCAAGTTCAACTGGCTGGTCAAGACCGGACGGGTGCAGGCACCGATCGTCATTGGCCGCGACCACCTCGACACCGGATCGGTCGCGTCACCCAATCGCGAGACCGAGGGCATGAAGGACGGTTCGGACGCCATTGCCGACTGGCCACTGCTCAATGCCATGCTCAACACCGCTTGCGGTGCCAGTTGGGTTTCGCTTCATCACGGTGGCGGTGTGGGAATCGGATACTCGATTCACGCGGGCATGGTGTCGGTGGCCGATGGCACCGAAGCCGGCGATCGCCGCCTGGAACGGGTGCTCACTGCGGATCCCGGCACCGGCGTGATGCGCCACGCGGATGCCGGTTACGACATCGCCATTGACACCGCCCGCGAACGCGGCGTCGACCTCCCGATGATTCCATGATTCTCCTCCGCAACATCGGCTTGCTCGTTACTTGCCGTCCCGATAGCGGCCAGAACAATCTGCATGCTATTCCGCACGCGTCCCTGGTATGGAGCGCGGGCAGGATCGTCTGGGCTGGTCCGGACGACCAGGTACCGGCCACGCTCGGCACACTGGTCATGGAAGACGCCGGCGGGCGGATGGTCGTGCCCGGGCTGGTGGACTGCCATACTCATCTCGCCTTTGGTGGATGGCGGGCCGATGAGTTTGCCCGCCGGGTGCGGGGCGAGAGTTACGCCGAGATCGCCAGGAGCGGCGGGGGCATTCTCTCCACCGTGCGCGCCACCCGCGCGGCCGGCGAGGCGGTGCTGGCAGCCAGGGCGGACGAAATGCTGACCCGGATGATGGCCCTGGGCGTAACCACTGTCGAGGCGAAGAGTGGCTACGGCCTTACGGTGGCAGACGAGCTCATGCTGCTACGGGTGTACCAGCAACTCGCCGCGCGCGGGCCGGTCCGCGTGGTGCCGACCGTGCTGGGGGCCCACACTGTGCCGCCCGAGTTCGCCAGCGACAGGGCAGGGTACCTGCGCCTGCTCACCGAGGAGCTGCTGCCTCGGGTGGCGGCGATGGAATTGGCGCGCTATTGCGACGCCTTTGTGGAGCAGGGAGCGTTTACGGTGGAGGAGGCCCGCCAGGTGTTCCGGGCCGCGAGCAGCCTGGGCATGCGGGCCAAGCTGCACGCCGACCAGCTGACCTCATCGGGTGGCGCCGAGCTCGCCGCCGACGTGGGGGCCGTATCGGCCGATCATCTCGAGCATGTCTCCGATGCCGGCATTGCGGCCATGGCCGCCGCGGGTGTGGTCGCCGTCAGCCTGCCCATCGCGTCGCTCTATCTCCGCCAGCCGCCGCTGCCGGCCCGCAAGCTGCTCGACGCCGGCGTGCCCGTCGCCGTGGCCACCGACTTCAACCCCGGTTCCGCGCCAAGCTACCACCTGCCACTCGCCATGACCTTGGCTTGCACCACGCAGGGCATGACGCCCGCCGAGGCGCTCAAGGGTGCCACCATCGTCGCGGCCCGCGCCATTGGCGAGGAGGCAAACATCGGATCGCTTGAGGAAGGAAAGGCTGCGGACTTCGCCGTCATCGACGCGCCCGATGTTGATCACTGGCTGTATCACTTCCGGCCCAATGCCTGCGTGCGCACCGTCATCGGCGGCCGCACCGTCTGGCGCGGCTCGGAGTGAACTGGGAGTCTCGAGTGTTCGTGCCCTTCGTCTCTTCGTGGTAAAATACCCTCCGGACTACAGTTTGCCGTCGACCGCTGCGAGAAGCTCCGATTCCCGCAGGTCTGCCTCGGCCGCGAGCTTCGCGCCGTCGGCCAGCACCTGACTGACCAGCGACTTGTCCTTGAGCGTCGCCGCGTTGATCCGCACGTTGAGCCACGCTCCCCGCACCGCCGTCCGTGCACAGCACGCCGCCACACCCGCATCCGACACCGAAGCCTGCAACCCTGACTCGGCCAACGCCTCAGCGATATCGAAGATTTCCATCGCCCGCTGCATCACCGCCCATGGGACGTTGATCGCCTCGACCGTGGCCGCGTCGATGGCGGCTCGCCGCGATACCTTCTGCTCGTCACTGTCCTTCGGCAGCTGCATTGCCGCCAGCACCTTGTCAAACGCGCGCGTATCGGCATCCACCAGCCGCAGCAGCTCGGCCTGAATGGCCTGGCCCCGTTCAGCCCACACCGAGAACTCCTCCCACCGCTCGTCCCAGCCGCGCTTGTGCGAGGAAAGATTGGCCACCATCGCCGCCAGGGCCGCGCCCATGGCGCCTACCGCCGCTGATACAGATCCGCCGCCGGGAGCGGGCGACTCCGACGCCGTCTCCTCCACGAACCCTTCCAGCGTCATCTGCACCAGCCGCCGAGTGGCGGGATCGCGCAGCCGGTACTCGATGATTCTCTCCTCCGGCACAAATGGCCCGAGTTCTCCCAGCCCCAGGGTCCGCACCGCGATGTGAATCAGTTCGCGCTCGGCCACGCCGAGCGACCGGTGCTGCTTGCGCAGGTAGTGCCGCCCTGCGTCGAGCAGCGCCTTGAGCGGCACCAGGCCCACCAGTTCCGAACCGGTGACCCGCATGCCGCGCTCCCGCGCGGCGCGTTCCACTTCATCGAACGCCACATGGACCGGCGTGACTCCCAGGTCGGTCAGGTTCATCGATACCTGGGCCACGCCGTACTCGTCGATGAACCAGCCGATCGCCTTGACCGCCTTGAGCGTGCCCGGCAGCGCCAGTGGCGCGCCGGTGTCATCGGTCAGCACCTTGCCGGTGAGGGCGTGCCCCTCCCGCCGGGGCCGGCCTGCCTCGCGCACGTCAAATGCCACCGCATTGGCTCGGCGGGTAGACGTGGTGTTCAGGTTCACGTTGTAGGCCACCAGGAAGTCACGCGCACCGATGACCGTGGCGCCGCTCTTCGGATTGAACGTGGCCGGCCCGTAGTCGGGCTTCCACCTGGGCAGGCGAAGCTTCTGCTCCAGCGCTTCGTACTCGCCTTCGCGAATCACCGAGAGCGAGCGACGCGCGGCATCCGGCTGCGCGGCCTCGTAGAGATACGCGGCAATTCCCAGTTCGCGGCCTACTCGTTCGGCCAGGCCCCGCGCCAGCTCCGCCGCCTCTTCCATGGTGATGCCCGCAATCGGCACCAGCGGGCACACGTCGGTGGCCCCCATGCGTGGGTGCTCGCCCGAATGCTTGCGCATGTCGATCAGCGCCGCCGCCTCGGCAATGCCCCGGAAGGCGGACTCCACCACCGCCTCCGGCGCGCCTGCGACAGTGACCACCGTGCGGTTGGTGGCCTTGCCCGGGTCCACATGCAGCACCACCGCGCCGTCCACCGCGCCCATGGCATCGGCAATCCGGCGGATGATCTCCGGATCCCGCCCTTCGCTGAAATTCGGCACGCACTCGAGGATACGCTCGGTCATCAGGTCTCCGTTGAGTCACCGGGCGGCCGGCAGGCCGCCCCTGATCTTTCCACTTCCCACTTCCCACTTCCCACTAGGCCGGCCACTGCTGCGTCACACAGTGAAAGGCACCCAGACCCCAGACCAGGTCGGTGCAGTCGATCCCGATGACTTCACGGTCGGGAAACACGTGCTGCAGCGTCGCCAGCGCCTGCGGGTCGCGCTCGGGATCATAGGTTGGCACCAGCACGATGCCATTGGCGATGTAGAAGTTGGCGTAACTGGCAGGCAGCCGCTGGCCATCATGCTCCAGCCGGCGGGGCATCGGTATCGTCACCACGTGGAAGGGCTGGCCGTCCTGGTCTCGCATCTCGCGCAGCCGGGAAAGATTGGCCTTGAGCGGCTCGTGATTGACGTCGGCTGGATCGTCCTCGACCACCGTCACGATGGTGCGTTCGTTCACGAACCGGGTGATGTCGTCGATGTGCCCATCAGTGTCATCTCCCTCGATGCCGTCTCCCAACCACAAAATGTTGCTGACGCCCAGATAGTCGCGCAGATACTCCTCAATCTGTGTCTGCGTCAGCTGTGGATTGCGGTTGGGGTTGAGCAGGCAGGAGGTGGTGGTGAGCAGGCTGCCGAGACCGTTGACGTCGAGCGAGCCGCCTTCCATCACGATGCCGGGATGAAACACCGGGATGTCGAACGCCGCACCCACGAGCGTGGGGATCACGTCGTCGAGGTCATAGGGCGGATACTTGTCGCCCCAGGCATTGAAGCCCCAGTCGATGATGGCCTGCTCGGTCTGTCCGTTGGCCCGTCGCTGCACGAAGATGGGGCCGTGGTCCCGGCACCACGCGTCGTTGGTGGGATGGTGGTGGAAATGCACTCCGCGGAGCGCCACCCTTTCCGACGCCAGGAAGCTGCGGACCGACGCCTCCATCTCGGTGTCGGTCACGTTGATGTGGACCTCCTCGCGGGGTGCGAGGTGCCGCACCATCGCGGCAAAGATGAACGGCACCGGCTCGAACTTGCCGGGCCACGACTCGAGCTTGTGGGGCCAGCTGAGCCAGGTGCCGCGGTGCGGCGCCCACTCGGCGGGCATCGCATATCCCAGGGACGCAGGAGTGGTCGGCAAGTGGGAAGTGGGAAGTGAGAAGTGAGAAGTGAGAAGAGAACGAGAGTCGGGAAGTGCGAAGGGAGAGCTGGAACGGCACCACTTCTCACTTCTCACTCGTCACTTGTCACTTATTGATCCAGGTACCGCTTGGTCATGTCTCCATAGGCATCGATACGCCGGTCCCTGAGGAAGGGCCAATGCGTGCGGCTCACGTCCACCTTGCCCAGGTCCACCTCTGCCGTGAGCACCTCTTCGCCTCGGCCACCCTTCACCAGGATCCGGCCACCCGGATCGGCCACGAAGCTGCCGCCCCAGAACTCGATGCCGCCTGGCGCTGCTGCGCCCTCGTGGCCCACCCGGTTGACCGCGCACACGTACACGCCGTTGGCGATGGCATGGCTCCGCTGGATTGTTTCCCACGCCGACTGCTGCTGCTCCCCGTGCTCGTCCTTCTCGGGAGGAAGCCAGCCAATGGCGGTGGGATAGAACAGGATGTGCGCCCCGGCCATCGCGGTGAGCCTGGCGGCCTCGGGATACCACTGGTCCCAGCACACCAGGACGCCGATGCGGCCGTACTTCGTGTCCCACGCCCGGAAGCCCAGGTCGCCCGGGGTGAAATAGAACTTCTCGTAGTACTGGGGATCGTCCGGAATGTGCATCTTCCGGTACTTGCCGAGGTACTCGCCGCCGGCATCGATGACGGCCGCGGTGTTGTGATAGAGACCCTCGGCCCGCTTCTCGAACAGCGACGCGACGATCACCACGTCCAGTTCCTTCGCCAGCGCACTCAGTCGCTCGGTGCTGGGCCCCGGAATCGGCTCCGCCAGCGCGAAGTTGTCGTGATCCTCGACCTGGCAGAAGTACTGACTGCGAAACAGCTCCTGCAGGCAGACAATCTGCGCGCCCTTCGCCGCTGCGTCGCGTATCCCGCGCTCGGCCTTGGCCAGGTTCTCGGCCGGATCGGTGGTGCAGGCCATCTGCACCAGCCCAAGCCGGACGGTGGTGGGATCGTTCGTGGACATGCGGTGGAAGATAAGGCCGTATGACGGCAAGGCGGTAGGAACAGCAGCGGAACTGCAACGGCGTGAACGGAACCGCAACTGCGTGAAAGGTGAGCGCCGATGTCTCCTGGAGGCGGCGTGCCGGCCTATCGCCCAGGGGCGGACGAAGTCCGCCCGCCGGCCGAGCCGCCGAAAGGAGACTCGGCGCGAGGCAGAAAAGCGATCGCGCCTTATCCCAGTCTGATGCTGCCGGTACCCCGAGCGAGCGGCCACCTGAGCAGCACAGCGTCGCCCTGGCGGGTGCGCTCCATCCCGCGCTCGCTCTTCGACACCGTCTCCACCGCCGCGTTCCACACCTCCTCAGCGTCGTGCACCAGCGCGACCTCTCCGCTCAACGTCAACTCCACCGTGAACCACCCATCGCCCGAGGCGTCCCAACGATAACTCGCGCCGACGGCGCCTGCGGCCGACACCTGAATCTCCTTGGCGAGCGACGGCGTCCCCTCGGGTGACGTGAGCATCACGCTGACCTGCTCGCCGGTCTGTTTCACGTCGGCCGAGAATGCCACCGACGCCCAGCTGAACACCGGCTGGTAGCTGGCCGCAGCCCACGCCTCGCGCGAGACATCATGGCTGAGAATGCGGTCCTGGAAGAGCGCCCGGTCGTTCAGGTCCACTGGCGGACGCTGCTCCAGCCGCAGCGCGTGCTCCAGCTCGTGAATGCTGGGCGCACCGCCATCCGCCGCGGAGTGCGCCGGCTCACTGTGCAGCGCCTCCTCGTGGTACGCCTCCCAGCGGCGTGTCAGCACATCGAGCAGGTTCCGGCCCTCACTGAAGCGGGTCCACTCTTCCACCGCGCCGCCCCGGCTGGGCCCGATAATCACCGAGGCCTCCTCCGAGTGGATCCACAGTTCTTCGCGCCCGTCAAAATCGAAGTCCAGCTGCTCGATCTTCAGTGTTTCGCCGGCCCGCAGCAATCCCTCTGCAATTGCCAGCTCGCGCCAGAGCGCCGCCCGGAGGTGCGGCAGGTACAGCCCGCCGAACACCCCGTGCCAGTAGGCGTCATTGCACTGGGCCCGCGCGATGGCCTCGCGCACTGGCGCAGGGTTGCCGTGCCCGCGGCAGAGCAGGGAAAGCCATTGCGCCTTCTTGTGCAGCCGATTCGACTCCGAATATTTCGACAGGAAATTGCGCCAGTGCGACCCGCGAACCAGCACGCCGGCCTCGGATGCCATGCGGCCTTCGCCCAGTTCCTTCTCGATCGCTTGCAGCCGAAGCGCCGCCGCCGGCGGCGACGCCCAGCTTTCCATCTCGCGGTACGACGCCACCGGCAGGTAAGCCAGCCCCGCCGTCGGCACCGCATCCTTCGCTTCGCTGAACGTCGAGAGCGTGAGAATCCCATCCGACCGGAGCCGGTCGAGCTCGTCGGCGAATCGGTCCAGCCAGCCCCGGGTGTAGACCCAGTCGTAGGTGCCGGGCCACCCGCCGAACTTTTCACCGTCGTCCGCCAGCACGGCCAGCGGCGCTCCGCGGGCATGCAGTGACCGCACGTAGGCCCCGAATTCCTCGGTCGGGCGGAATGGTACCAGGTAGCGCAGCCGCTCATCGATCGCGAACAGCGACAGCCGCCGGTGCCCGGACTCGGTTTCGTAGGGCGCGTGCAGCTGCTCGCGCTCGAACCCCGTGATGAGGAAGTGCCGGTCGTCGAGGATCGCAAACTCCATCCCGGCATCCGCGATGTCGGCAGCCACGTCGGGCACCCAGACCCGCTCGGTGAGCCAGACCCCGCGCGGCTGTACCCCGAAGCGCCGCGCGATTTCCTCCCGCATGCGCACCACCTGCTCCACCCGGTCCTCGCGCAGCAGTGATGCGAGGATCGGTTCAGTCCAGCCTGCGCCCAGCAGCTCCATACGGCCGTCGGCCACAAGCCGCCCCAGCCGGTCGAGGTACTGCGGACAGTGGTGCTCCAGCCACTCGATCAGCGGTCCCGACACATGGAAGGTCACGGGAAAGAGCTCGCGCCGTTCCAGCAGGTCCAGCAGGGGGGCATACACCTGTTCCACATGCTGCTGCAGCACGTGGTCGAAGTTGCCCACCGGCTGGTGCAGGTGAAAACCGAAGAGAAATCGCGTGGGCGGCAGCGGCGCTGTCACGCTCGGGCCGGCGTTCTGCTGCTTCCACCAAGCGCCCGGCGCACACCCGCGAGCACGTCGGGAAAGAGATCGTCACGATGCCGCAGGCGTTCTGCCAGCGCGGCCGACTCGCCGAACTCCTCGGTCGAGTCGCTGCCCAGCCCCTTGAGCAGACGCTCGAGGTCGCTGCAGTGTTCCTTGAAGCGGCGCTCTCCGTAGTCCGCCACCACCCCGGTGGACATGATGAATTGCCAGTCGGACGACTGCGCCAGCAGCAGCGCACGCGCGGCCTGCGCCAGCACTGCATGGCGGGCAGGCATGTCGATCGTCCGTGCCGCAATGGACCAGAAAGTCTCTTCCAGCGGCCACAGCCGCTGCCAGGTCCACGCCGTACGGGGGCCGATCCACATGCTGTAGTCGCCATTGGCGCCCCACGTTCCCTCGGGCAGCCGGACCGCCGTGCGCGGCGGATGGCGATCGAGGTGCGCCGACGCCGTGGTCGCGCGGATGGCGTCGGCGCCCGCCAGCGAGCGGAACATCGCGGACAGGAAATCAGGGCCCTCGAACCACCAATGACCAAACAACTCGGTGTCAAAGGGCGCGGCGAGCACCGGGTGCTCCTTGGCGGGCAGCTCCGCGGCAACCTCACCCAGCAATCCGGCAAAGTGGCGTGCGTGGATCGCCGCCTGGGCCGCTGCGCGCGACGGATCGTATGGTTGCTTCGCGCCGAGGTCGATGCCGGAGCCGGTCACCCGCCAGAGACGCAGCCCGCCGGGCCAGCGCAACTTGTGGAACTCGAGGTAGTCACCGTCGCCGGGATAGCCTTCCTGGCGGCTCCATACCTGGCGCGCCACCCGCGGGTCGCGCACCAGGGCATTGATCCGGGCGGCCCCGCCCGACAGCACGCCGTAACCGCGATACGGCGACCGTCCATGCGCTGTCTCCGGCCGCGCGGTGGTGTGGATCTCGCCACCGGTGGAAATCCCGACCGGTGTCCCACCCATCACCAGATGCGCATCCACGAAGACCCAGCCGAATCCTGCGTCGGCCACGAATTCGTCGGTGCCGCGCCGCACCGCGGCCCGGGGTGACCCCGGCCATGGGTCCCACGGCCCTCGCGGCCGGTAGGCGCACTCGGGCAGCCAGCAGCCCCGCGGGGCCCGGCCGAACAACCGTTCGTGTTCCCGGAACCCGACCGCCAGCTGCAGCTGGATGCTTTCATCCCGCCCCAGCAACGGGAGAAACCCATGCGTCGCAGCCGAACCCATGATCTCGATCCGGCCCGCGTCTTCCAGTTCGCGCAGCGCTCCGATCACGTCGCCATCAATCGTGCGCCACAAGGTGCGCAGCCGGGTGATCCGCTCCTTCCAGAACTCGGCCACCGGCCTGAGGTGACCATCACCGGTCGACTCGAGCGACGCCGGCGCCTCGGCGCACGCCGCCAGCCGCTGGTCGAAGTAGTCTTCCATCTCGGCTTGAAAGACTGGCGACGCCAGCTGATTGGCCAGCACCGGCGTCACGCCGATGGTGACCGGAGCCGCGATGCCATCGGCTCCCAGCGCGCGGAAGACTTCCAGCAGCGGCAGGTAGGTATCGAGTGCGCCCTCGGCGATCCAGTCGCTGCCATGGGGCCAGCGACCGTGGTTCAGCACGTAAGGCAGGTGGCTGTGCAACGCCAGGACGAAGTCCATGAGGATCAAGCTCCTGCATGGCGCGCAAGCGCGCGCCGATAGATCGCGAGATAGCCGGTGGCGGACCGTTCCCAGGAGAAGTCACTGGCCATGGCGCGTCGCTGCATGGCGGTCCATCGGCGGGAGTCGGCGAAGCGCGCCAGCGCGCGAAAGGCCGCGGCCTCGAACGCTTCGGTGGTGTAGGGATCAAACAGGAAGCCGGTCTTCTCGTCGGTGATGGTGTCGGCGAGGCCGCCCACCCGTCGCGCGATCGGCAGCGCACCATAGCGTTGCGACCGCATCTGGGTCAGGCCGCAGGGCTCGTACAGCGACGGCATCAGGAACATGTCGGCGCCCGCCATCAGGCGGTGCTCCAGCCGGTCGGTAAAATCGAGCTGCACCCCCACCCGGTCGGGATGGGCCGACGCCAGGGCCACCAGCCGGTCCTCGTAGTGCGGCTCGCCACTGCCGAGAAAGACGAACTGGGCGTCGGTGTCGAGCAGGTTCACCGCGTCGAGGATGAGGTCGAGCCCCTTCTGGGTGACCATGCGCCCGGTCATGCCGAACAGCGGCACCCGTCGCCGGAGCGGCAGCCCGAACGAGCGCTGCAGCGCCGCCTTGCAGCGCACCTTCCCGGCCAGGTTGCGTGCGTCGTACTGCGCCGTGATCTGGTCGTCGAGATCGGGACTCCAGACCGACTGGTCGATGCCGTTCAGCACTCCCGACAGCCGGTTGCCCAGCGCCGTGAAGGCGTGGTGCAGGCCAAAGCCGCCGCCGGGTGTGCGAAGCTCCACCGCCTGGGTCGGACTCACCGTCACGACTTCGTCGGCAAACGACATCCCGCCCTTGAGGAAATTGAGCTGGCCGTACCACTCCAGGCGGGTGAAGTCGTACAGCGACCACGGCAGACCCAGGTCGGGCAGCACCGCGGGATCGAAGTGGCCCTGGTATCCCGGATTGTGCACCGAGAGCACCACCGCTGGAGGTTCCGCCGGCGTCTCGACGTCGGGGACGCCCCGGAGATACACCGGCGCGAGTGCGGTGTGCCAGTCATGAGCGTGCAGCAGCGCCGGAGCCCGCGCCACCTTCGGCAGCGCAGCCACCGCCGCGCGGGCCAGCAGCGCGAACCGCCTGGCGTTGTCGGGATAGTCGGTGCCCATCTCGCCGTACAGGCCGGGACGGTTGAAGTAGGCGCGATGCTCGATGAAGAAGACCCGTGGCCCCGCTTCCCGCTCGGCCGGCCGGAACAGCCGCATTTCCTCGGCCTTGTCGCCCAGCTGGACCACGAATGGCTGGCCGATCGGGTGCAGGTCGGGCGCGGCGTCGCGCACCGTCCGGTACAGCGGCATGATGACCGAAACGTCCACTCCGGCGGCATCCTGGAACTCCGCCAGCCCGCGCACTGCCTCGCCCAGCCCGCCGGTGCGGGCATATGGGTGGTACTCGGCCGTCAGGTGCACCACCGACACCGGCCGGCCGCTCGGGGATACGAGCGGCGAGTCGGACGGGCGGCGGAGCACGAGCTCGGACATCAGTCCTCAGGCACCAGGGGGATCATCGCCGGCGGAGTCGCTTTCCATGCTGGGAACGTAGTAGGCGCGCACGTAGTCCTGCACCATGCGGCGCGCGGTGAACCGGCTGGCGGAGAGCCGGATGGCGTGGCGCATGCGCTCGACCCAGCCGCTGGGAATGCCGCCGCTGCTGCGGGCATAGTACAGCGGCACGATCTGGTCGTGCAGCAGTTCATACAGCCGCGCGGCATCCTGGGCATCGACGGTGGCAATGTCGGTGGACGGCTCCGCCGTCGGGATGGCCCAGCCGGCGAGGCCGTCGAATCCCTCGTGCCACCACCCGTCAAGGGTCGCCAGTTGGGGCACGCCATTGAGCCCCGCCTTCATGCCCGACGTACCGGACGCTTCCAGCGGAACCCGGGGCAGGTTGAGCCACAGATCCACCCCCTGCACCAGCAGGTGGGCCAGGTGCATGTCGTAATCTTCGAGGAACGCCACTCGCCCGGCGAACGCCGGGTCCCGGCTGAACTCGTAGACCTTCTGCAGCACCTGCTTGCCCGGGTCGTCTGCCGGGTGTGCCTTGCCGGCAAAGATGATTTGCACCGGCCGGTGGCTGTCCGACACCAGTTTCTTCAGCCGCTCGACGTCATGGAACAGCAGATCGGCGCGCTTGTAGGTCGCGAACCGCCGCGCGAACCCGATGGTGAATGCCGACGGATCGAGCAGCACACCCGCGCCAACCACGTGCGACGCCTCCTGCCACAGCGCCTTGAAGCGCCAGCGGGCGTCCTCCCGGATCAGCTTGAACAGCACTTCCTTGAGGTGGAGATGCGCGCCCCAGATGCGCTCCGGCTCCAGCGCAAGGACCCTGTCCCACTCGGCCACGTTCTCCACCGCGGGCCAGGCGCCATTGTACAACTCGTCCATCATGTCCATGAACGGTGCGGCCATCCACGTCTGCAGGTGGACGCCGTTGGTGATATGGCCGATCGGCACGCTCTCGACCGGCCGCTCGGGCCACAGTCCGCGCCAGATCTCGCGCGACACCTGGCCGTGCTTGCGTGACACGCCGTTGATGTGGCTCGAGAGCCGGATCGCCAGCACCGTCATGTGGAACTGGTCCGGCTTGTCGGCCGGCGATCCCAGCCCCAGAATCTCCTCCCGCGTGGGAGGCACTTCATCCCAGAGCGGACCGGCGCACTCCGCCACGTCCTCGAACGAGAAGTAGTCGTGGCCCGCCGCCACCGGCGTGTGGGTGGTGAAGATGCTCGAGCGCCGCACGTGGTCCACGGCTTGGTCCAGCGGGGTTCCTGCCGTCAGTTCCTCGCGCAGGCGTTCCAGCAGCATGAACGCGGCATGGCCTTCGTTGGCGTGCCATGCCGCCGGCTTCACGCCCATGGCGCGAAGCACCCGCACACCGCCCACGCCCAGGATCCACTCCTGCCGCAGCCGGTGGGTAGGCCCGCCGTCATACAGCTTGCTCACCAGGCCGCGGTCGTCCGGATGGTTCTCCTCGAAGTCGGTGTCGAGCAGGTAGATCGGCACCCGGCCCACCATCAGCCGCCACGCACCCACCTTCACGTCCCGGCCCGACGTGCGCACTTCGGTCAGCCAGGGCGTGCCGTCAGCCGCGTTCATCCGCTGGAGTGGCGTCCCTTCCACGTCGAACTGCACATCGGCGCTCTCCTGCCAGCCGTCCAGCCGCAGCTGCTGGTCGAAGTAGCCCTTCCGGTACAGCAAGCCGATACCCACCAGCGGCACATGCAGGTCCGCCGCCGATTTGCAGTGGTCTCCCGCCAGCACACCCAGGCCGCCGGAGTAGATCGGCACCGAGTTATGCACCCCGAATTCGGCGCAGAAGTAGGCGATCGGTCCGGTGTTGTGGTCGGGATACTGCTCGTCGAACCACCCTGGGGCATCTCCCATTTCGGCGTGGAACCGCGCCATGACCTTGTCATACCGGGCCAGGTAGTCCGGATCGCTGGCGCAGGCGGCGACGCGCGAGGGTTCCACCTGGCGCAGCAGTTCCAGCGGGCTGTGGCGTGTCTGATGCCAGAGCACGTCGTCCAGGTCATGGAACAACGCCCGAACGTCGCGGTGCCAGCTCCAGGCGAGGTTGGTGGCGAGTTCGGCGAGGCCTTCGATACGGGCGGGGAGGTAGGGAATTGTCGGCATTCTATGCTGTTGAGGTTGGACCGATGCTGCGGCTCGTGCGACTCTCGACTATCGACGCTCAGGCTCTCTGCCCTATCGGTTTGTATCGCACCCGGTGCGGCTGGTCGATACTGCTTCCCTTTCGGCGCTTGAAGTCGGCGGCGTACTCCTGGAAGTTGCCCTCGAACCAGACCACTTCCGAGTCGCCCTCGAAGGCGAGCATGTGGGTCGCGATGCGGTCGAGGAACCATCGGTCGTGGCTGATCACCACCGCGCATCCGGCGAAGCTCACCAGCGCATCCTCCAGCGCCCGCAAGGTGTCCACGTCGAGGTCGTTGGTGGGCTCGTCCAGCAGCAGCACATTGCCGCCGGTCTTCAGCAGCTTGGCCAGGTGGACCCGGTTGCGCTCGCCCCCGGACAGGTCCTTCACCCGCTTCTGCTGGTCGGGGCCACGGAAGTTGAAGCCGGCACAGTAGGCCCGCGCATTGACCCGGCGGCTGCCGAAATCGAGCTCGTCCTGGCCGCCGGAAATTTCCTCGTACACCGTCTTGTCGCCGTCCAGCGCGTCGCGGTTCTGGTCCACCCAGGCCAGCTGTACCGTCTTGCCGATGGTGAGTTCACCTGCGTCCGGAGTCTCCTGACCCATGATCATGCGGAACAGCGTCGTCTTGCCGGCGCCGTTGGGCCCGATGATGCCGACGATGCCGCCGCGGGGCAGCGCGAACTCGACGTTCTCGAACAGCAGCCGGTCGCCGTAGCCTTTCGACAACCCCCTGGCGATCACCACATCGTCGCCCAGACGCTCCGGGACCGGAATCAGGATCTCGGCACTGCCCTCCGCCTGCCGCGTGGCCGCCTCGCGCAACTCCTCGAACCGGGTGATGCGGGCCTTGCTCTTGGCGTGCCGCGCGCGGGGCGCCATCCGCACCCACTCGAGCTCGCGCTCCAGCGTCTTCTGCCGGGCCGACGCCTGCTTCTCCTCATTGGCAAGCCGGCGCTGTTTCTGCTCCAGCCAGCTGGAGTAATTGCCCTCCCAGGGGATGCCTTCGCCCCGGTGCAGCTCGAGGATCCACTTCGCCACGTTGTCGAGGACGTACCGGGCGTGGGTGATGGCCACCACCGTCCCGGGAAACTCCTCGAGGTGGCGTTCCAGCCAGGCCACGCTCTCGGCGTCGAGGTGGTTGGTGGGCTCGTCCAGCAGCAGCAGGTCGGGTTGCTCCAGCAGCACCCGGCAGAGCGCCACCCGCCGGCGCTCGCCGCCCGAAAGGGTGGAAACGTCGGCGTCGCCCGGCGGAAGCCGGAGCGCATCCATCGCCATGTCCACCTTGTGGTCGATCTCCCACGCACCGGCCGCGTCGATCCTGTCCTGCACCCGGGCCTGACGGTCGAGCAGTTTCTGCATCGCGTCGTCGTCCATGGGTTCCATGAACTTCTGGGCGATGGCATTGAACTCGTCGAGGAGACCACGTACCGCGGCGAGCCCTTCCTCCACGTTGCCCCGCACGTCGCGCTCGGGATCCAGCACGGGTTCCTGCGGCAGATAGCCGATGCGGGTTCCCGCCAGCGGCCGCGCATCGCCCAGGAAGTCGTGGTCCACCCCGGCCATGATCCGGAGCAGCGTGGACTTGCCCGAGCCGTTCGACCCGATGACGCCGATCTTGGCGCCGGGGTAGAACGCCAGATGGATGCCCTTGAGAATTTCCCGAGAGGGGGGCACGACCTTCCGCAGGTCGCGCAGCGTGTAAATGTATTCGCCGGCCATGTCGGAGGGGAAGATAAACGGGACACGCAAAGGGCGCCCCAGCGGGGGCGCCCTCGGACCGGCGTGAGCCGAGAAATTTCAGCTCAGGTGACGGCTCACCAGTTTGGTCATCTCGAACATGGTGACCTGGTCCTTGCGGAAGATCGGCCGCAGCTTCGCGTCCGCGTTCACATTCCGGCGGTTCTTCTTGTCCTGCAGGCCATTCTTCTTGATGTACTGCCACAGCTTCTTGGTCACTTCGGTGCGCGGCAGCGGCTTGCTGCCCACCACTTCGGCGAGCGCCGCACTCGGCTTCATCGCCTTCATGAACGCCGCGCTGGGCTTCCGCTTCGTGGCCTTCTTCGCCGCCTTCCTGCGGGCGGGCTTCTTCGCCGACTTCTTCGCGGACTTCTTCGCGGCCTTCTTCTTCGCTGCCATCAGGGCTCTCCGGTGATAGGGTGTACGTGAAAAGCACCGCTGCACCAGCACCAACCGCACCCAAGGTAAGAAGTGTGCCCCTCTTGCTGCAATAGGGAAATCGGTATTTCCCCTCGGGAACTTCCCGGACCGCCCGGCGCGCGGCACCGCCGATACCCTCGAAAATCACGGATTTCCCCATGACGCCGCTGCGATCCGTGCTGGCGCCGGGCCGGCCAGCGCGCTATCCCTCCATGGCATACATACGCCTGTACCCAGCTATCGGAGTCCGCTATGCGCCTTACATACAGCCTTCCCGCACTGGCGTTGGCCGCCTGCATGTCGCGCCCGCCCGAGACAACTGACCCCGCCGCCACCGCGGCAACGACATCCGCCACGATCCCCTGCGACGTCGACAACGGCGGCCTGGTGCTGCCCGATTCCTTCTGCGCCACGCTGGTGGGCGACAGCCTGGGCGAGGTGCGCCAGTTGCTCGTTGCTCCCTCGGGCGTGGTGTACGCCGCGCTCCAGCACGACGTCGGCGAGGGTGTCATCGCCGTGGCTGACCGCGACGGTGACGGCAGCTATGAGACTCGCGAACAGTTCGGCCCCTTTGGCGGCAACGACGTGGAGATCCACGACAATCACCTGTACTACGCCTTGCCCGATCGCATCGTACGCTGGCCGCTTCCGCCGGGCGCCACCAGCGCAACCGGCGCCATTGTCCCGGACGGACCGCCCGAGGTGATCGTGGCCGGGCTTCCCGCCGAGGATGGTCACGTAGCCAAGAGCATCGCCTTCCTCGGCGATACCATGATTGTCAACGTCGGGTCCGAAACCAACAGCTGCCAGGTGGACGACAGGAAGAACCGGTCGCCTGGTCACGATCCCTGCCGTGAACTCCTTCGCCGCGCCGGGCTCTGGGCCTTTGCTGCTTCCACGGTCGGGCAGCAGTATCGCCCCGAATTCCGCTGGGCCACCGGACTCCGCAACACCATGGCGCTTGCGGTGCATCCCGCCACGGGCGATCTCCTGTTCGCCGTGCATGGTCGCGACCAGCTGCACCAGAACTGGGGCTTCAGTGAAGTGGTCAGCGCCGAGAATCCGGCAGAGGAATTCGGCGTGGTGAAGCAGGACGACGACTTTGGCTGGCCCTACTGCTACTACAGCCATCGCCGCGGCCAGAGAGTCACCGCCCCGGAATACGGCGGCGACGGCGAGAAGGCGGATCGGTGCGGAGGTTTCTCGCGGCCGCTCGTCATGTTCCCGGGGCACTGGGCGCCGATGGCGCTCCTGGTGCACTCGGGCGCCATGTTCGGTGCGGACTACCGAGGCGGGGTTTTCCTTGCCTTCCACGGCTCGTGGAACCGCGCACCGCTCCCGCAGGCCGGCTTCCGGGTGGTGTTCATCCCCTTCGCCAACGGCCGACCCTCGGGCGAGTACAAGACCTTCGCCACGGCGGCTTCAGGCCCCACCGGACTGCGCGCCGCTGGTGTCGCCGAAGGACCTGACGGTTCGCTCTACATCTCGGATGATCGCCGCGGCGCCATCTGGAGGGTGATGCGCCGCTAGCGGAAGCCCCATAGATTCCGGGCTCCACCTGTGGAGGAGCCCCGGATGCGTATTGCCGTGCCGCGCGAGGCCGACGACGAGCAGCGAGTAGCGCTGATCCCCGACAGCGTCGCCCGGCTGGTCCGGGGCGGCCACGCCGTCACCGTCGAATCCGGCGCGGGAAGCCGCGCCGGGTTCAGCGACGAGGCATACACCACGGCCGGCGCCACCATCGCCGGCCGCGCTGCGCTGGCCTCCGCTGCCGAGGCACTGGTATCGGTCGGCGTCCCGCCGGATGATCTCCTCTCAACGCTTGCCCGTGGCGCCATCGTGGCGGGCCTGCTCGACCCCGCCCCCGATGCACCCCATCTGGCCAGGTTGGCCCAGCGCGGATTGACGGCGTACGCCATGGAGCTGGTGCCGCGCACCACCAAGGCCCAGAGCATGGACGTGCTCTCGTCCCAGGCCACTGTGGCCGGCTACAAGGCCGTGCTGATCGGGGCCAACGCCTTGCCTCGCCTCCTGCCGATGCTCACCACCGCCGCCGGGACTCTCACTCCCGCGCGCTGCTTCGTGGTCGGGGCCGGCGTGGCCGGCCTCCAGGCCATCGCCACCGCGCGCCGCCTCGGCGCCGTGGTGTCGGCCTTCGATGTGCGGCCGGTGGTCAAGGAGCAGGTCCAGAGCCTGGGCGCCTCATTTCTGGATGTCGAACAGGTGGCCGCCGAAGGCGAAGGCGGTTACGCCCGCGAACTCGCCGCCGACCAGCAGCAGCGCGTTGCGGACGCCATCGGCGAGCACCTCGTCACCCAGGACCTCGTCATCACCACAGCCCAGATTCCCGGCCGCCCCGCGCCCCGCATCATCACGACCGCCATGGTGGAGCGGATGCGCCCGGGCAGCGTGATCGTCGATCTCGCCGCCGAGAGCGGGGGCAACTGCGAGGTCACCCGCGCAGGTGAAGTGGTGCAGCACCACGGTGTCGCGGTGCACGGCCCCGCCGGCATTGCCTCCTCGGTGCCAACCCACGCCAGCCAGATGTACAGCCGCAACATCCAGACGTTCCTGGAGCACATCGCCGGTGTCGACGGCGATCCCCTGGCCGATCCGATTCTCGGGCCGATGTGCGTGGTCCACGACGGCGCCGTGCGCGCCGGGAGGTAGCCCATGCTCGACGCGCTGGTCACCAGCATCGTCATCTTCACCCTTGCCACCTGGCTCGGGGTCGCGCTCATCAATCGGGTGCCCCCCACGCTGCATACCCCGCTCATGTCCGGCGCCAACGCCATCAGCGGCATCACCGTGGTGGGCGCGCTCATCCTCGCGGGCGGCGGCCACGGCTGGATCTCCTCGGTGCTCGGCCTCCTGGCGGTCATCGCGGCCATGATCAACGTGGTGGGCGGGTATGCCGTCACCGACCGGATGCTGCAGATGTTCAAGCGCCGGCCGGGAGGGTCGTGATGCCGCACGCCATCGCCAGCCTGCTGTACCTGCTCGCGTCGGTCCTCTTCATCATCGGACTGCGGCGCCTCTCCAATCCCGCCACCGCGGTCGCCGGCAACCGGCTCTCGTCGGTGGGCATGCTCATCGCCATCGTCGTCACCTTGCTCGACCAGGGCATTCTGTCCTATGGCGTAATTGCCGCGGGGCTGCTCATCGGCAGCGCGCTGGGACTCTGGATGGCGCGCTCGGTCAAGATGACTGCGATGCCCCAGATGGTGGCACTGCTCAATGGGCTTGGCGGCGGCGCTTCGCTCCTCGTGGGCATGGGCGAGTTTCTCATTTCCGAGCTGCAGGGACGCCAGCTGGCCATCGACACTTCGGTCACCATCCAGCTCAGCATCCTGATCGGCGCCGTGACGCTCTCCGGCAGCCTCATCGCCTTCGGCAAGCTGCAGGAACTGCTCTCCGGGCGTCCCATCGTCTTTCCCGGGATCAAGGTGGTCAACGCGCTGCTGCTGCTCGCCATCGTCGGTCTCAGCATCTACCAGGTCTCCACCGCCGACTCGCTGCTCTGGCCCTTCTACCTGGTGTGCGCCCTGTCGCTGCTGCTGGGCGTGCTGGTGGTCCTGCCCATCGGCGGCGCCGACATGCCGGTCGTCATCTCGCTGCTCAACTC
>JAICQR010000147.1 GCA_025937755.1 Gemmatimonadales bacterium
AGTTCGTCGGTGGTGGCCATGCTCTGGAGTTGCTCGACCAGTTCCGAGTTCTTGAGTGCGATGGCGGCCGCAAACGCCAGTGTGCTCGCGAGCTCGTGCTCGCTATCCGCATAGGGCTGCTTGTTGATCCGCGGCCCGAGCACCAGTACCGCCATGCGCTCGGCACCGGCGTCCAGCGGCACCACCAGCTCGGCGCCGTCGCTCAGCAACCGGGCCACGGCGGCATCGGCCGTGCCGGCCGAGGCACTGCCGACCGGCAGCGCCGCGTCCAGTTCCTGGCGAGGGATTTCCCGGCAGGGAGATGCGCTCCGCGGAGCGCGCGAGACTTTCGGCCCGTACACATCGCCGTTCGGACGATAGAGGCACGCCCACCAGGCGAAGAACACTTCCGCCATGAAGTCGAGCACCAGCTGCTCGGTCTCCTCGGTGGAGTGCGCCGAAGACAGGAGTCGGGCGACCTGTCGCAGCGCCCGGAGCTGGAAGACCGCATCGTCCAGCGCCGACTGCCGCTCCAGCAGCACCGAACGCAGTTCGGCCACCACGCTCAGTCCCAGCGCCAGCGACATCGCCGAGCCACGGAGGTCCCGGGCCAGCCGGCTTTCGGCGCTGATCACCACTTCGGTGGCGCCGGCCTTGAGCCGGGCCACTTCGACCGCACTCTCGAGGCCGGCGGCGGGGCCCAGCCGCACCGGAACCTCGCCGGCTCCCTGGAGGGAGAACCAGATCTGGTTGGAGCCGAATCGATCCACCAGCACCGTCCGGCATCGCTCGAACAGTTCGCCCTCGCTCCGGCTCGAGCGGGCTGCGGCAGCGAACGCGCTGGGGAGGTGGGACAGCGAGACTGCGGAGGGTGGGGCCATGGGGGGCAAAATAGCGAAAAACATGCCCGGGAGCGACCCGGTCCCTTGCGCCAAGCCCTTGGCCCGGGTATACTTGTCCCTCAAGGACATAGCCCTTTGGGGCCCCAGGGTTTTAAGGCCTTGTCGCCTGGGTGATCAATTCGACTAAGGCCAGCCACTTCCCGGACGGGCATCACGCCCCCCGGGATTTGTGTTTTCAGGGCTTTCGCAGGATTCTGCCCCCCGGAGGCGGCTCCAAAGGTCCGCCCTCGCGCACCTTCCGGATCAGCAGGTCCGCCACCCGGGGGCCCTCGCCGGATCGCTGGCACGGAGTCGCGGCCTCCGGCACTTCGTAGCCATCGCCTCCCTCGCACGCCGGGTACGCCACAAAGGTGACCGACAGAGCCTCGTCTGCTCTTATGGGCGTGCCGTCCGGGCGGGTCAGCTCTCCCACGATCCGGCTGCCGCTCCCAGCCATCGGGTCGTACGTGAAGTGCACACCCGAAACCTGCAGGAACGCCCCGGTGCCGACACTCGTGGCCGAGACCCCATGCTCCAGGATCTCCCGGAGCCGCGCACCGGTCAGCGGGAAAGTCACCGCACGGGTTTCGTCGGCGAAGAGAAACAGCGACTCCAGCGTGTAGTTGGTGACAGCGCCCGCGGGGATCACGTCGTCCAGGCGGATCGCGCCTGCATTGATGATGGCAACGTCGGCACCAGTCCCCGCGCGCATGGCGTCGGTCACCAGCATGCCGATGGCGCTCTCTTCTCGCCGGGACACCGCGTCGCGGGCGTCGAGTGGAGAGGCGGCGGTCGCTACCACCACTTCGGGCCCCAGGCGCGAGCGTAGCGAATCCTGCCAGCGGCGCGTCACCGCCAGTACTGCCGAATCGGGCTCGATCCGCGGCTCGATCCGGAGCAGCGCCACCCCTTGCTGCCACGTTGGATCGGTCCCCCATGCGGTCACGAACTGAGCCGTCCGGGAGTTGGCGTCGGCCTTGAGGATGTGCCGCCCATTCCGGGCTTCGTCGATCGCGCTGTGCTCGTGCCCGCCCAGGATGAGGTCGAGCCGGGTCTCGCGCGAGAGCAGCGCCCGGTCCGCCGTGATGCTCTGATGCGTAAGCCCGACGATGAAGTCCGCCTTCATCGCACTCAGCGTATCGATCGCGCGCGCCGCGGCGCTGTCCGGGTCGCTGCATTGCACATAGCTGCGGTAGCGTCCCTGGAGAGTGAGACCGAAGATCCCCACCAGCCTCCCGCTCATCCGCACCGTGTCCCACGGAGCCACGCCGGGAAACGGCGTGCCGCTCGACTCGGTGCAGTTGGCCGACAGCCACTTGAACTCCGATGCCGCGATGCGGGCTGCCAATGTGTCGCGGGCGAGCTCGAACTCGTGATTGCCGAAGGTCGCGTAATCCAGCCCGGCCGCATTGAATCCCTCAACCATCTGGCGGCCGCTGTAGTACTTGCTCAGAAGACTGGGCGAGAGCACATCACCGGCCAGGACGAAGAGCGTAGGGCCCTCACCCCGGATCCGCTTCACCACCGTGGCCACCCGGGCAAGCCCACCGGTTCCGTCGCTCAGGGTATCGAGCACGTAGACGTCGTTGACCAGCACAAAGCGCAGCGGGTTGAGGGGCGGGGGCGGGGGCGGCAGGGCGCAGCCGAGCGCCGTCAGCAGCACGAGCGCCAGCGACGCGCGTCGAATCATCCGGGATCTCCGTAGGGGCGCAGGGTGCGCAGCATGGCTGCGCTCAGGGTCCGCAACTCATCCAGCATCGCGCGGCTGGGCCAGTCATGGCGCCGCGCCAGTACGTCGAACATCTCACGGTACCACCACATGGTCTGTTCGGACGACGCATGGGCCACTTCACGCACATATTCCGCCCCCAGCCGGCGCAGACTGGCCGACATGTCACCACAATGCTGGATCTCGTCTGCTACGCAGATGTCGAGCGCGCTGGGGCAGGCGTCTTCCAGCTGGGCCAGGTAATCGGTCTTTGCGGCGCGCCACGGACGCTCCACGCCCCGCGCGTCAAACCTGGGCTCTACCGCGTCGAGGGCGATCCCGAGCACCACGGGCCCGAACTTGGCCTTCACCTTCTGCTCCAGCTCGCGCCGTTCGCTGCCCCGAGCCTCCTCCAGCACGTGATGCATGATTCCCGCGATCACCGTCGGCTCCTCCGCACCGTAGCGGGTGAGCAGCACTGCGACCTTCGACGGCTGCGCCAGGTACGCCGTCGGATTGGTGCCCGGCGGCCGCCGCCCGTAATACTTGGCAGCGAACGCGAAGGCATGCGAGAGACGATCGGAGTAGGGAGTCAATAGTCGCGAGTCGAGAGCCAAGTGTCAGGGCACTTCCCACTTCCCACTTCCCACTTCCCACTTCCCACTATCGGATTCCAAGCAGCTTGTGGGTCTGCAGACTCAGCCGCCACTGCGGATGGGCCAGGCAGTAGGCCAGCGCCGCACGGGTATTGCGTTCCACGTCCGGCCCATCCATCGGCTGCAGGAAAAAGTGCCGGAACTCGAGCGACGCGAAGCGCTCCGGCTCGGCACCAGCCTGCGGGTACACCAGCTTCAACTCGTCGCCCCGGGTCAGCACCAGCGGCGCACCCGCCTTGGGGCTCACGCAGGTCCAGTCCAGTCCTGCCGGTGGTTGCTGGGTGCCGTTGGTCTCCACCGCCACCGTCATGCCCCGGGCCTTGAGCGCCCGCACCAGCGGCGCATCGACCTGCAGCAGCGGCTCGCCGCCGGTGCACACCACATACGGCTCACCCTCGACAACGGACGGCCACGCCGCGGCGACTGCGTCCGCGAGGTCGTCTGCCGACGCGAACTTGCCGCCGCCATCGCCGTCGGTGCCCACGAACTCGGTGTCGCAGAACTGGCAGATGGCCTTGGCCCGGTCCTGCTCCCGCCCGGTCCAGAGATTACAGCCGGCAAAGCGGCAGAACACCGCCGGCCGGCCACTCTGGGCGCCTTCGCCCTGGAGGGTGTAGAAAAGTTCCTTGACGGTGTACATGGGCCAGGGCTCAAGTCACGGACACTAGGCGCGAACCCTCAAAGATAGCCGAACCCCAAACCCTCAACCCCTGGCCCCTGGCCCCTGATCCCGACCGCCCGAAGCCTGCACGCATCACACCGCCCGCAAGGCGTCCCGTCTGGCGCCGGGTCATAACAACTGTGGGTGAGCGAGAAGTCCACGCCCAGCGCCTCTCCGGTGCGCACGATCTCGGCCTTGGAGAGACGCAGCAGCGGGGCGTGAATTCGGAACTCGCCTCGGCCTTCCGTGCCGGCCGCGGTCGCGAGGTTGGCCAACTGCTCGAACGCACGCAGGTATTCCGGGCGGCAATCGGGATAGCCGCTGTAGTCCACCGCCGTCGCGCCAATGAAGATGTCAAACGCCCCCAGCACCTCGGCCCAGCCCAGCGCCAGCGACAGGAAAATGGTATTGCGCGCCGGCACGTAGGTGGACGGTATCCCGTCGCCGATCATTTCAGCGGGGCGATCCTTCGGCACCTCCATGTCGGCGGTCAGCGCCGATCCTCCGAACGCCCTCAGGTCGAGATTCAGGACCTTGTGCTCGGCGACGCCCAGCGCCTGCGCCACCCGCGCCGCCGCTTCCAGCTCCACCGCGTGCCGCTGGCCATAGCGGATGCTCAGCGCGTACGGCGTGTAGCCGTCGCGTCTGGCGATGGCGAGCGTGGTAGCGGAATCCATGCCGCCGGAGAGCAGGATGACTGCGTTAGGCATGGGCTGAAAATAGGCGGTCAGGGAGACCACAGAGCGCCGGAGCGCTGGGTGTTCCAGA
>JAICQR010000145.1 GCA_025937755.1 Gemmatimonadales bacterium
CTGTACGACGCGCTCGACGACATGATGCCGTACGAGAAGATGCAGCGGGCGCTCGAATCGCGGACCATCGAGATCGCCCCGCTGGCCTACATGCGCGGGCGCACCCTCTCGGATGCCTTCATCATTCTGGACGAAGCCCAGAACGCCACCGGGGCGCAGATGAAGATGTTCCTGACCCGGCTCGGGGTGAACAGCCGTACCGTGGTCACAGGCGACAAGACCCAGATCGACCTGCCCAAGCGGGAAGATTCGGGGCTGGTGCAGGTCGAGCGGGTGCTGCAGGGAATCGACGGCATCGCCTTCTGCTACCTCCAGGAGGGCGATGTGGTGCGGCACCGGCTGGTGCGCGAGATCATTCGGGCGTATGCGGAGGACCAGGGAGGCTGATGATCGGCTGGCTGCGCTTCCATGGGCTGCAATGGGCGCTGCTCCTTCTGGTGGCGCTGGTGGTGCAGCTTGCCTTCCCGCCGCCGACCCTGGTCTATGTGCCGGGATGGGGGCTGGGTGCGCCGGCCGATCGCACCGTGGTGGCGCCGTTCGCGTTCGTCGTGCGCAAGACCGACGAGGAGATCACCCGCGAGGGCATCGAGCGGGCCCAGCAGGTCCGGCCGGTATATCGCTTCGACGCCGCAACCCGGGACTCATCGGTCTCGGCGTTGCGCGAGTTCCTGGCGGTGGTCGAGGCTGCCACGCTCTCGCCGTCCGCCCCCGCGGTCATCGTGCTGGCAGGTGAATCGCGTTCGGTGCGGCTGTCGCGCGACGAAGCGGAGTGGCTCGCGCGATCACCCCGGCGCCAGGCCATGGCCGACTCGCTGCAGCGTTTCGTGAATGCGCTGCTGTCGGCCGGCGTGGCCGATGCCGGGCAAGTGCGTGCCGAGCGGGCCGAAGAGGTCAACCTGATCCGCGACGATCGCGAGCGGCAGGTGCCCCGCAATGCCCTGATCACGTTTTCCGACTACGTCGAGCGCTCGGATCGCGCGGCCGTGCCGGAGGAGGACGCGCTGGGCCAGCGGGTGTTCCGCCGGATCGCCGCCAGTTTCTTCCAGCCCACCGTCATCTTCGATGAACCGCTCACCGCCAGCCGCAGGGGACAGCTCCGGCTGGGGGTGGACTCGCTGCGCTTCCGGGTGCGCGCCGGTGAGCGGATCGTGGCCGAAGGCGAGCCGGTCACCGCCGAGACTCGTGACAAGCTCACCGCGCTGCGGAGCGAGTTGCGGGACCGGGAGCCGCGAGAAGTGCTGGGCCGCACGTTTGCGGGGGGGCTGCTGGTCAATGGGCTGATGCTGCTCCCCTTCTGGCTGCTGCTGCGGTTGTATCGCCGGGAGACGTGGCGCTCGCTTCGCGAGATGATCTTCCTGGCTGGCCTCCTTGCCGTCACCACGCTCCTTGCCAGCGGGATGATGGCCGCGTTCCCGGAGCGGGTGGAGCTGCTGCCGGTACCGCTGGCGGCGCTGATCATCGCCATGCTCTACAGCGGACGGATGGCGGTGGTGGCCGCACTGGTGCTCGCCATCGTGCTGGGCGAGCAGTGGGCACTGAGCCCCACACCGGCGCTCTTCATGAGCGCAGTCACGGGCGTTGTCGCGGCACTGGGCGTGCGCGCCATTCGCCGGCGATCCAGGCTCTATGTGACGATCAGTCTCCTGGTGCTCGCCTTCGCCCTGACGACCGCAGCGAGCGGCCTGCTCCGTGGCTGGACCCTCGATGAAACCATCGGAAGCTTTCTGATCGGCTATCTCAGCGCGGTGGCAAGTGTTTCGGTGGCGATGCTGCTGCTGCCGCTGGCCGAAATTGCCACGCGCCGGACTACTGACCTGACGCTGCTGGAACTGGCGGACCCGTCGCGTCCGCTGCTGCGCCGCCTCGCGGTCGAGGCGCCCGGTACATGGGCCCACAGCCTCACCATGGCCAACTTGTGCGAGTCCGCCTGCACCGCCATCGGTGCCAACGGCCTGCTGGCGCGCGTCGGCTGTTACTACCACGATGTCGGCAAACTCTCGCGGCCGCAGTTCTTCGTGGAAAACCAGGGCCGTGGCGGGAATCCCCATGACGAGCTGTCGCCGGATGACTCGGCGGCAATCATCCGCGCGCATGTGAATGATGGGCTCGCGCTGGCCGAGGCCGCGCGGCTGCCGGAATCGGTGGCGGCCTTCATCCCGGAACACCACGGCACCGGGGAGATCCGCTACTTCCTCCATCGTGCCAGCGAAGCGCGCGGCAGCGCCGAGATCGATCCATCCGCGTTCCGCTATCCCGGGCCGTCGCCCCGGTCGCGCGAGACGGCGGTCGTGATGCTGGCCGACTCGGTCGAGGCCGTGGTGCGCACGCTCCAGAAGCCCACGCCCGAAGCCGTGCGCAACGCGATCAACGAAATGATCGGCCAGCGAGTGGCCTCGGGCCAGCTGGACGATGCGCCACTCACGCTGCGTGACCTCGACCGGGTGCGCGAGGAGTTCGCACGGGTACTCTCGGGCCAGTTCCACAACCGGGTGCAGTATCCGGTCGCCACGCCCTCCCCGTCGCGGGTCTTCCGGTCGAGCACGGAGATCGCCGCGCGTGGCTGAAGTCTGGGTCGGCGGCAGGGCCAGGGGTCTTGCGCCGGACGTGGTTCGCCGGGCAGTGCGCACCGTGCTGCAGCGTGAGCGCCGGGAGGCCGACGTGTCGGTCACCTTCGTCGGCCCCGTGATGATGCGGCGACTCAATCTCGAGTTTCGCCGGCGCGACCGACCTACCGATGTCCTCGCTTTTCCTCTCCAGGCTGGCCAGCACCTCGCCGGTGACATCTACATCTGCCCTGCGGTAGCGCGACAGCAGGCGGCGCGTCTCGGTGTCCGCCCGCGAGACGAGTTGCTGCGGCTGGTGGTGCACGGCACGCTGCATGTGCTGGGATACGACCATCCGGAGGATGCCACGCGGGAGCAGTCGTCCATGTGGCGGCGACAGGAACGTCACCTGGAAGCGCTGGCATGATCGAAGCGCTCCAGCGACTGATCGCACCCATGGTGGTGCTGCTGCTCACGTTCTGGGCGGCGTGGCTGCTGCTTGCCGCCGAGGCGGAAGACGAACTGCCGCGCAAGCTGGTGGCGCAGCTGGGTGCGAGCGTGGGCGGACTTCCGCTGCAGCGCGGGCTGCACGTCGCGCACCTGATGCTGCTGGCGTTCTCCGGCGTTGTGGCGGGCGGCTCGGTGCTCTGGTGGATCCGGGGCGCGGGTGCGGCGGTGCCCCGGCTGCTCATCGCCGTCTCGTTCGTGTGGGCACTGGGAGACCTCCTGCCGAGGGTGCTCGCTGCCGTGGCGCCGGAATTGACCGGCCCGGCCCGGCGGGGAGCCATGCACACCCTGCTTCCGCTGGCGCCACTGCTTCGCCTGGTGGCACGGCTGGATGCCCGCATGATGCCCGCGGCTGAGCGCGGCCGTCGCAACAGCCTGGGTGACACCCAGCGCGACATGCTTTTCGGCGTCTTCGCCCTTGCGGACATGAGCGTGTCCGAGGTCATGACGCCCCGGATCGATGTGGTGGGCGTGGATGTGCACAGCAGCAGCGAAGAGGTGATGCAGGCGTTCCGTCGGTCGGAACACGCGCGACTGATCGTGTTCGACGGCAACACCGACGCGATCTCGGGTGTGGTCTACGCCAAGGATATGCTCGCGGCCGTGGCGGAAGACGAGCCTGGTGCCGACTGGCGCACGCTGGTGCGTCCCGCGGTGTACGTACCGGAAGCCAAGTCGCTCGACCGCCAGCTGCGGGACTTCCAGCGCGGCCCTGCGCATCTGGCCGTCGTCGTGGATGAGTTTGGCGGCACCGCCGGCATCATCACGCTGGAGGACATCCTGGAACAGGTGGTGGGCGAGATCCAGGACGAGCGCGACACCGAGGAAGCGGTGCAGATCCAGCGGCTGGCCGACGACCACCTGCGGGTGCAGGGCGGGGTCCCCCTCGCCGAACTCGAGGCGGAACTGGAGCACCACTTCGGCCGGGAAGACGTCAGCACCGTGGGCGGCCTGGTGCTGGCGGAGCTGGGCAGGGTGCCGCGGGCGGGAGAGCGGCTGCGGATCGGCGAGTACGAACTGACCGTCGAGCAGATGGCCCGGCGACGGGTCAGGCGTGTCAGCGTGCGCCACAGTCCCGAAGTGATGGCGACGGGGGACGAGGCATGATCTGGCTCGCGCTGCTGCTGGGGCTCGCACTGACCGCCTTCGGCGCCACCGCTGGCGCGGCCCAGATGAGTGTCAGCAAGCGCGAACTCGCCCGGGCGCTGAGCCGGCGCCTCCGGGGAGAAGGGCCGGTGCTCGACTGGCTCACCACCGTGGACAGCCGTCTTGCCGCTGCCTCGGCAACGACCTCGCTCGGCGTGGTGCTGCTCGCGGCCTCGCTGCCGGCCGTGCTGGGCTCGACCGTGCTCTCGACCGTCCTGGCCGTGGCGCTGATGGCGATTCCCGCTGCGCTCGCCTTTGGCTACCTCCTGCCGCGCTGGCTCACCGAACCCCGGGCTGAGCGGGTGCTCGAGGCGCTCACGCCTGTATTCGTGCCATGGACGCGTGTCATGGGACTGCTGTTGCCGACGCGGAGTGGCGCTGGTGCGCGCGACTGGAACGCGGTCTGGCGCGAGGCGGCCGCCTCCGGCGGCGCCGACGACACCGAGATGACCCGCATTGGTGGCGTGATGTCCTTCACCGAGCGCCAGGTGCGCGAAGTCATGACGCCGCGCACCGAGATCGTGGCGGTGGCCGAGGATGCGGCGGTCGAAGACATCCGGCGGGTGTTTCTCGAGAGTGGCTACAGCAGGGTGCCGGTCTACCGCGGCAACCTCGACGAAATCGTCGGCATGCTGCAC
>JAICQR010000042.1 GCA_025937755.1 Gemmatimonadales bacterium
CACTCAAGGAAGTGATTCCGGAGGACGAGCTGATGATGATCACCCACCTGGGCGTGATCATCCGGGTGCCGGTGGACGGAATCCGGGTCATCGGCCGCAACACCCAGGGCGTGCGGGTGATGAACCTTGACGACGGCGACAGCCTGCAGGCGGTGGCGCGGGTAGTGAAGGAAGACGAAACCGGGCAGGAAGCGTCGGCCGACGAGACGGTCCCGGCGGGAGACGACGCATCGGCTTGACGCTCGGGAACCTGCGCGAGGCCCAGGAAGGGCTGGCCGGTGTGGCGGTGCGCACCCGGCTGATCGAAGTGGCGCTGCCCGCCGGCGGGACGGCGTGGCTCAAGTGCGAACTGGAGCAGCCGGTGGGCGCATTCAAGCTGCGAGGCGCGTACACCGCGCTCCGGCGGCTGTCGCCCACCGACCGCGCGCGCGGCGTCGTCACCCATTCGAGCGGCAATCATGGCCGGGCGGTGGCGTGGGCGGCGAAGCAGTTCGGGGTGCGGGCGGTGATCGTCATGCCGGCCGACGCGCCCGAAGTGAAGATCGCCGGGGTCCGGGCGGATGGAGGCGAGATCGTCTTCGTGCAGCACCGCAGCGAGCGGGTGCCCACCGCCGAGCGGCTGGAGAAGGAGCAGGGCCTGGTCAGCATCCCGCCCTACGAACACCGCGATGTCATTGCGGGCCAGGCTACGGTGGGGCTCGAGATCCTCGAACAGCTGCCGGAGGTGCAGGAGATCCTGGTGCCGGTGGGTGGCGGCGGGTTGCTGGCCGGGATCTGCGCCGCGGTGTCGGGCGTGGCGCCCGAGGTGCACGTGACCGGCGTCGAGCCTGAAGGTGCGGCCAAGCTGAGCGCTGCGCTGGCCGCGAAGCGGCCGGTGCCGGTGGACTCGCCCCACAGCATCGCCGACGGCCTGCTACCGCCCCAGCTGGGCGCCATCCCGTGGAGTTGCGTGTCCGGCGTGGTCAGCGGGGCGGTCACGGTGTCGGATGAGAGCATCGGCGCCGCAGTGCGGTATCTTCACGAAGTGGCTGGCCTCCGGGTCGAGCCCTCGGGTGCCGCCACCGTGGCGGCGCTGCTGGCCGGCACGCCGGTGCGCACCCCGGTGGTGGCCGTGCTGAGTGGCGGCAACGTGGATCCGGGAATCTTTCAACGGCTGGTGGCCTGAATGGCCCTCGCGCCCAAGATACTCGTCGCGGACGACGACCAGACGCTGTCGCGCACGCTCTCGTGGATCCTTCGCGAGAACGGCTATGACGTCGTCACCATCCCCGGTGGCGAACATCTCTTCGAGCATCTTTCCGCCGACCAGTTCGACCTGCTGCTGCTCGACATCATGATGCCCAAGGTCAACGGGCTGGAACTGCTGCAGCGGGTCCGCAACGACACCCGCTGGCGCGACCTGCCGGTGCTGATGATCTCGTCGATGCCGCCGGAGGAAGCGACGGTTCGGTCGCTGGGCCTGGGTGCGCAGGATTTCATCGCCAAGCCGTTCCGGGTGAAGGAGCTGCTGGCGCGGGTCAAGGCGCACCTCAGGATCGGGCGCGAGCTCAACCAGGCTCGGGCGGTGGCGCGCTCGCGCTCGGAGATGGTGGACATCCTGCAGGAAGTGGCGTCGAGCCTCACGCCAGATGAGATCTTCCAGGTGCTGGTGCGGCGGGTGGCCCAGGGGCTTCGGATCAGCCGCTGTTCGATCATCCTGGCGGAACCGGGGGATCTGCACGGCACCGTGGTCGCCGCCTTCGAGAATCCCACGCTCCGCAACCAGCGGGTCGAGCTGGACAAGTATCCCGAAATCCGGCACGCGCTGGAGACCGGCGAACTGGTGCTGGCGCAGGATGTCTCGACCGACCCGATCTTCGAGGAAGTGCGCGCGGCGTGGCAGCAGGAGGGACGCCCGGTGCCGGTGAAGAGCGCGATCGCGATGCGCTTCTCGCTCAAGGACCATCCGGCAGGCGTGTTCTTCCTCCGCACCACCGAAGACGACGTCCCGCTCAACCAGCAGGACGTGCGATTCGCGGAGCAGGTCATCACCGCGGCGGTCACCAGCCTGGAGCGGGCGTATGACCTCGAGCGCGCGGTGACCGGGCAGGAGCAGCTGCGCCACCTCGCCTCCACCGATCCGCTCACCGGAGCCATGAACCGGCGGGCGCTGGGTGAGAAGCTGGAGCAGGAGATGGACCGGGCCGCGCGCTATGCGTCGCTGCTCACCTGCATGATGATCGACATCGACAACTTCAAGCTGATCAACGACACCTACGGTCACCTGACCGGCGACCGGATCCTCAAGCAGCTGGCGGCGCTGCTCAAGCGGGAGCAGCGCTCCCCCGACGTGGTGGCGCGCTATGGAGGCGAGGAGTTCGTGGTGCTGCTGCCCGAGACGACGACCGGCGAAAGCAGGAATTTTGCCGAGCGGGTGCTCAAGCGGGTCTCGGGCTTTGACTTCGGGGAGCCGGGGCGGCCGGTGCGGGTCACCATCAGCATCGGGCTGGCCTCGTATCCCGACGAACGGGTGACCGACGGGGAATCACTGCTCAAGCTGGCCGACCAGCACCTCTACCGGGCCAAGAGCGAAGGCCGTAACCGCGTGCGCGACTGACATGACCCGCCGGTGTCCGCGCTGTCGCGCGGAGTTCGATCCGCCTGCCCGCTTCTGCACCCGCTGCGGCATACCCCTGGTTGAAATCGCCGAGGTCGGCGGACCTTCCCGAATCGTCACCCAGAAAGCTCCACGACTCCCCGATCCCGACACGCCCCAGCTGGATGCCCAGGAAACGAAGCGACTCAGCTCGCTCTCGGGTGCGGTGCTGGACGGGAAATACCTGATCGGCCGCAAGATCGGGGAAGGCGGGATGTCGTGGGTCTACCAGGCCGAGGAAGTCGGCACCGGCCGGACCGTGGCAATCAAGGTGCTGCCGCCCCGGCTGTCGCGCGACCAGGCCGCGGTGGAGCGGCTCCGCCGCGAGGCCGAGATCGCCGGCAAGTTCAATCATCCAAACGTGTGCCCGATCTTCCGGTTCGGGCAGTCGGGCGACAACCTGTTGTACGTGGTGATGCCGTACCTGCAGGGTGAGACGCTCAACGACTACGAAGGCACCATGCGGCAGGTGCCGATCAACGAAGCGATCGCCGTGCTGGTGCAGGTGGCCAACGGGTTGCAGCACGCCCATGACCTCGGCATCGTCCATCGCGACCTGAAGCCCGAGAACGTGATGCTGGTGCAGGAGGGCATCGCCGCGGCGACCCGTCGCGCGGTGGTGATGGATTTCGGGCTGGCCAAGGAGCGGCGTGCGGGTCAGGACGTGCTCAAGCTGACCCAGACCGGAATCGTGCTGGGCACTCCCGAATTCATGAGCCCGGAGCAGATCCGGGGCCGGCCGCTGGACGGGCGCAGCGATATCTATGCGCTGGGCGTACTGGCGTTCGAGTTGATCACGGGAGAGCTTCCCTTCAGGGGGGACAGCGCCCAGGAGACGATGGTGGCCCGGCTCAAGGGGCTGCCGCTCTCGATGCGCGACATCCGGCCCGACGTGCCGGCGCGACTGGAGAGCGTGATCCGCAAGGCGCTGGCGCTGGCGCCGGACGACCGGTGGCAGACGATGACCGAGTTTGCGCAGGCGCTGGAGGGGGGGGCCATCGCCAGGCTGTTCAGGAGAGGATCGTAGTGTGGGAGTGTGGGAGTGTGGGAGTATGGGAGTATGGGAGTGTGGGAGTATGGGAGTGTCGCACTCCCACACTTCGAGACTCCCACACTTTCATACTGCCACACTCAACAATGGAGGTTGAAATGCTGACAAATTGTCGCGGGGCCATATCCACCAGCATCGTGTCGCTGCTGGCGCTGTCGCTCAGTATTGCCGGGGTTTACGCCTACATGCAGGCGAGCGAGGTGGGGACCGAGCCGGTGCGCGCGGAATGGGTGTGGATCCCGTCGGGTGACGATTCGCTGCGGGCCTATGTGGCGCTGCCCGACCGCGAGTCCGAGGCGCCGGGGATCATCATCATTCACGAGAACCGTGGCCTCACCGCGTGGGAGCCAACGGTGGCCAACCGGCTGGCGCAGGCGGGTTACGTCGCGGTGGCGGTGGACCTGCTCTCGCGGCCCTTCGGGATCACGCCATCCAACCAGGACTCGGCGCGGATGTTGATCGGCAAGCTCGATCCCGACGGGGTCACCGCCGATCTCGACGCCACCTACAACTGGCTCTCCGCACGGCCCGACGTCAACGACGACGTGATCGGTGTAATCGGCTTCTGCTGGGGAGGCGGCCAGAGCTTCCGCTATGCCACCAACAACGAGCGGCTGCGCGCCGCCGTCGTGTGCTACGGTCCGGCGCCGGATACCGCGGACCTGGCGCGGATTCGTGCCCCGATTCTCGGCGTTTATGGCGAAGACGACAACCGGATCAACTCGCGCCTGCCCGAGGTTGAGGATCAGATGCGCCGGCTGGGCAAGCGGTTCGTGGCCGAGACGTACGATGGCACCGGCCACGGGTTCCTCAAGCCGGGGCGCCAGGGATCGGACGGGCCCGAGGTGGAGCGGGCGTGGACGCGGATTGTGAATTTCTATCGCGAGACGTTGGGAAGGTGAATGAAGTATGGAAGTGTGTGAGTGTGGGAGTGTGTGAGTGTGGGAGCGTATCACGCGCCCATACTCCCATACTCCCATACTCCCACACTCCAATACTTTCGTACTTCGCTTTCCTGGTCATGCTCCTGACTGGCTGCACTCTTCCTCCTCTGCGGGGCAAGGTCGAGATCGGCACTGACGCGTACGCCGTGGTCACTGCCGACGGCGGTGGAGGCAGGGATCTCTACATCATCCGGGGCGACGACGGCACCGCGACAGCGATCACGTTCACGCCGACGGCGGAATCGGGGGCGAGATTGTCGCCCGATGGAGGAGCGGTAACGTTCCTGCGAGTTGCAGGCGGTCAGGGCGGTCAGGCGATAGAAGTCTGGGTGATGAACCTGCTCTCCGGCGCCGAGCGGCAGCTTCCGGCCCCATCGACTCCCGTGAGTGCGGTGGCGTGGTCGAGCGATGGTACCCGGATCTTCGGACGTTCCAGCGACGGATACTTTGCGTGGCCGGCGCCGCCTCAGTCGGGCGAGCCGGACTTTCTGTTTTCATCCGCCGAGGCCGATTCGGCGTTCCAGGTGCTGCTGGGCTCGCCGGCATTTGCGCGGATTGCGGCGTGCCCGGCGGACGAGGCATCGCTCTGCGCGGTGAGGCGTTCAGGGATCGGCCAGGTGCTGGCACGGGGCGCACACAGCCCCGCGCGCTGGGGGAGCGACTCGGTGGCGTGGATCCTGGACGGCGAGATCGAGGCCCGGCCGCTGGGCGACGGCGTCGCGCGCCGGATCCAGCCGGAACCGGCGCTGACGGGGATGAGGGGGCTGGACTACTTCGCGGGGAAGTAACTGGAAGTGGGAAGTGGGAAGTGGGAAGTGGGAAGTGCTCGACCGTGGTTATTCGCATATGGCGGCGAAGAACACCTTGAGATCCAGCTGCAGCGGTGCGACGCCGGACTTGGGTATCCACTCCATCACTTCACTGAGAACCTCCGGCCTGGTATCGGCTGGCCGCCACCGTTCGATGATGCGGGCGTCCGGGTCGACGATCCAGTACTCGGGCACTCCGGCGCGCTGATAGCGCAGCCGCTTGAGCTGGCGGTCGTAGTGAGCAGTTGAGGGTGACACGACTTCGATGACCAGCAGCAGCGCCGTCACGTCGGTCCAGGCACGAAGCGACTGCGTTTCCCGACCAGGCACGACGAAGAGGTCGGGCTGAAGCACTTCGTCTTCACCCAGCGCCAGGTCGGCGGGAGACCACAGCAGCCTGCCCAGCCCGGTCTCGGCGAGATAGGGCGCAAGGCGGTCGTACAGCGCAGCCAGAGCGAGCTGATGTCGTGGGCGAGGCGCGGGGGTCACCAGCAACTCGCCCGACACGAGCTCGTAGCGTCTGCCGTCGTCCGGTAGCGCCCGCACCCGGGCAGCGGTCCATTTCTCGGCAGCGTGTGGCATACCCATAAGGCTCGGCTCGGCGCGGGAGAAAGACAAGGGGGCATGGCTCATGATGCCGTGCCCCTTTCGCCTGAGTGTCACCAGTTTAGTGCGGAGCGGAGCAAATTGCCGCGCCAGTTCTAGAACACCACCACCTGGAAGTCATTGGTATGAATCTCGTCGGGAGGGTTGTCGGACCCGACCGGAATGACGATGCGCCAGGTGCCAAGCTCGTTCCCCGGGAAGGTGTAGTGCAGGTCCACGCTCGAGTGGGCACCCACGCTGGTCACTTCGGTAGAGCAGACCTCCAGGCCTTCGGTTCGGTCATAGCCGCCGTCGGTCTTTCGTTCCCAGATCGACGGGCACGCCCGATAGCTGACGTCGTCGTCCGAATCGTTGGTGAGAGTCACCACAATATCGTCGCCCGTCTCATACAACTCGGCGGCGGTCTCGGCGCTGAGGCCGTCGACTGGCTCGGTGCTGCAGCTGAGCGCGAAGAGCGCGAGAACAACTCCAATTGCAGAAAGGGCAGTTGCGCGAGGCATGGTAGCGTCTCCATGGGGTGCGCAGGGGAGACGTCTGCTTCCACTTGGCACTACACACTGTCTACGGAGCCCTGGCCACCAGCGCCTGGAACTCCGGCATGTCCCGCAGGTCGTCCCACAGCGGATCGAGCCGCAGGTCACTGGGGTGCACGTCACCTGGTTGTGCGAAGAGTTCTTCCAGCAGGGCCACCGCCTCGGTGTGCCTGCCCGTCAGGGCGTACGCCGCTGCAAGGAGTCGTCGCATGAAAGGCCCCTCGATCCTGTCTTCCTCCACCGGGATCCGCGGCGCTGCGGCGTCGGCGCGCGCCAGCGCCTCCCGCGTCCGGCCGGCCAGGGCATCAGCCAGCGCGTGGTTCAACTCCGCCAGCACCTGGTGCCGGAACGGATCTGCGCCGGCCCCACCTTCCTCGCGCAGTGCCACCGAACGCAGCGAATCCGCATACGCCCGTACTAGAGTTGTGCGGCCTGCCGCGCGCGCCAGCGTGGCCAGCTGGAGGTGCCGATGGTCCTGATTGCTGAGAAGCTGGACCTGGTCGTCCGCTTGCGCCGTGAACGTGAGACGACGCGCGGCATCGAAATCGCGGGTATACGCGGCGAGCATCAATTGCAGTGTCTCCCGGCCAAACGACGGCAGGAGCGGGTCGATATCACGGATGGTCCGCCGTGCCGCGGCCGTGTCGCCGCGCGCCCGGAGCAGGCCAAGCACCCGCTGCACGTGGGCGAATGCTCCCGTTGGCGCTACGTCAATCGCCCGGCGGAAGCTTTCCTCTGCCAGGTCGTACTGGCGCATCTCCATCTGGGTCTCGCCCAGGGTGGCCAGCAGGTTGCCGTCGCGCGGCTCCAACGCAATTGCCTGTTGCAGCTGCCGCACGGCGGCGTCCCAGTTGCCGAGGCGCCGGTTGAGCAGCGCCCGGATCCGCAACACATCGCTCGACCGCGGCTCAAGGGCGGCGGCCGCATCCATGGCGGCGAGCGCACGCGAGAAGTCGGCCTCGACGTAGTAGCGGTAATACCCCTCGGCCAGCCGTGCCTCGATGGTTTCAGGGCCCAGCGCGCGGGTGCGCTCCATGGCGTCGCGCGAGGGCTGCACGTCCGTCGTATTCCCGGTCCGCACCTCCCATGAGCGAATCTTCGTAACCAGCGACCAGCCCCTCTGGAACCCCGGGTCCAGCGTCACGACTCGCTGCGCCAGGTCGAGCGCGAGAATGTCGGCTTCGGGGTCGCCGCGCCCTTCGTACATCGCCTCGGCCCGATAGAAGAGCTCGAGCGCGGCAAGGTTCTGGGTGGGGGGCGCAGAGTCGGCCCCTCCGGCCGTGAACTGGAGCCGCAGCGCTTCCGCCACGTCGCGGGCGATCTCGGCCTGTACAGCGAAGATGTTGCTGGTGGTGAGCTGGCGGTCGAAGCGCTCGGCCCAGAGCTCCGCGCCCTGCTGCGGATCGCTCAGCGACATCGTGAGCCGCACCTGGTCACCAGCGCGCTGGATGTCACCTGAGAGGATCGTGGCCACGCCGAGCTCCTGGGCCACCTGGCGCTCCGGCTTGTCGCTATCCACGTATTCGCGCATGGCGCCGCGCGAGGCCACCCGCAGGCCGCCCACGCGGGTGAGCTGGGTGATGAGCTCTGCCTGGATGCCGAGGGCGAGAGCGCTGGACGAGGTGTCACCTGCGATGAACCGAAGCGGGAGCACGGCGATGGATGCCTCCCGACTGGCGCCGCCGCCGCGCAGGCCCAGCCAGGCGACGCCGGAGAGGATCAGGAGCGTCACCGCCGCTGCGGCAATCCACGGCAACTGCCGGCGGGCAGCGGCCGGCGGCGTTGCGACCTCTGCCGCCGCCGAGGCGGGCCGGTGCAGTGCGGTGCCGAACTGGTCCACCGGGTTGAAGCGGTCGGCGGGGTTCTTCGCGAGCGCGCGGCCGAGGGCCTCGGCCACCGAGGCGGCCACCGCTGGCCGGAACTGGGTGACGGGAGGCGCCGGTGCGGTGAGATGCTGCCGCACCAGCGATTCGACCGTGGGGCCGCTGAAGGGGGGCTGACCCGCGAGCATCTCGTACAGCACACAGCCCAGGCTGTAGAGGTCGCTGCGTCCGTCCACGGTCGGGTCGCCCGCGGCCTGTTCGGGGCTCATGTAGCTCGGCGTGCCCACCGACATCCCCGTCAGGGTCAGGGCCGTGGCGTCGCCCGCGGATGCGATCGCCTTGGCGATCCCGAAATCGGCGACCACCGCGTGCCCCGCCTCGAGCAGGATGTTTTCTGGCTTGATGTCGCGGTGCACCACACCGTGAGCATGGGCATAGGCCAGCGCATCGGCGACCTCGCGTGCGATCCGGAGCGCCTCGTCCATCGGGAGTTGCCGCTCGCGCTCCATGCGGGTGCGGAGCGTCTCACCCTCGACGTACGGCATGACGTAATAGAGGAGTCCGGCGGCGTCGCCCGAGTCGTAGAGCGGAAGGATGTGCGGATGCCGGAGGCCGGCGGCGACCTCGATCTCGCGCAGGAAGCGCTCGGCACCGAGGGCGACGCCGAGTTCGGGCTTGAGGACCTTGACCGCGACGCGGCGGTGGTGCTTGACGTCTTCAGCGAGGTACACCGTGGCCATGCCGCCCTGGCCGAGCTCGCGCTCAATGCGGTAGCGGTCGGCGAGGGCGGCGGCGAGGCGGTCGGGAGGCGATGTCATTGCGGCGGCCCTGACGACTGACCGACCTGCTGCCGCCAATTGACGATGACGCCGAGGCTCGTCGTGGCGCTACCGCCGGTCTGGAGCATCAGGAAGCGCCGCCCATCGGGATGGATGTCGTAGCTCCGGAAGTACTGCTGCACCGCCATCCCGGGGAGTGAAAAAAGCCGGGTGGGCGCGCTGTGTTCGAAAATCAGCCCCGGGCCGATCGCGGTGGCGAACATTTCTCCGCGCACGTTCCGGTAGAACAGCTCGCCGCCGTCGCGCCGCCAGAGCGGCTCGAGCCCTCCACCCGTGGAAATCGCGAACTTGGCGGAGTCGACGTTCGGGAACGGCCGGATGTAGATCTCGGCTGCGCCCGACTCATCCGAGACATAGGCGAGCCATCGGCCGTTGGGCGAGAGCACCATGCCGTACGTGTCGTACCGGGAGGTGAGCAGTGAGCGGGGAATGGAATCGACGCCGTGCTCGAGCACCAGCAGGTGCCGCGTGCCCGGCGATGTCCCCTCGGTCCGCAGCAGGGTATATCGCCCGCTCCGGTCGAACCCGATCTCGTCGTACGTGGCGCCCCCGGGCACGGCAGCGCGTGCGCTGTCGCTGCCGTCCGCCCGCCTGATCCAGGCGGTCCGCCGCCCGTTGCGGGACGCCAGGAACGCGACGTGGCGGTTGTCTGTCGTCCACACCGGCCGGCTCGCATTCACGAGGTCGAGCGAGATCCGGCTGAATGCCCCGGTGACGAGTTGCTTCACCCAGACCTCGCCGCCGCCGGCGAAGTTCTGGGCCACCGCGAGCTGGGTCGCGTCCGGCGAGAGGGCCACATCGAAGAATGCGCCGCGGAGCAGGGTGTCCAGCGGTGTGACTCGGCCCGCCCGGTCCACCCAGACGATCCCGACGCTTGATGAAAGCTCGCGCTGATACACGAGTGTTCCATTGGCGGCGACGTCGAACTGGACCGTGCCGTTGGCGATCTCGTTCTGGACATCGTCCTGGATGAGCAGGGGCTCATCGAGAAGTCGCCTCCGTCGGGCGTCCAGCCGTGCCGCCAGCAGCCGCCCTTCGGCGGCGCCGATCACAACCAGGTCCGGCGGCAGAAACCTGGGCTGCGATCCGCCCGCCAGTTCGGTCGTGGCGCCGGTCGCGAGATCGACGAGGCCGATCCGGTTGGATCCGAGCGATCCCTTCCAGAGCATGACGAGCGCATGCCGGCTTCCCGGAAGAATGTCGGGATAATCGTGCTCCTGGACGCCGGCAGCGGAATCAGGGATGGAGACGACCGTGACGCGGCCGCCGGTGGCGGAGACGCGCGCCAGCCCGCGGGAGGCATGGGAGAAGTAGATCCGGCCATCGTCGCCCCAGTCGGCGCCGAATCCCGAGATTGAATCCTGCACCACGATCCGGGCCACGCCACCGGTCGCCGGGACCACCTTGATTGCGGTGCGCCCGCCCTCCCCGCTGATGAACCCGACGAACTCACCGTCGGGCGAGAAGAAGGGCGCATAGGCACCCCGCGTGTCGGGCAGCATGCGGGCGGTTGATTGATCGAGATCGCGTAGCCAGAGGGCCGAGTCGTCGCCATCGTTTCCGACGAAGACTACGCGCCGTCCGGATGGCGACAGCGCGAGCCGGGCGTTGCTGATAGGGCGGACCGCCGAACTGTCACCCAGCTCGAGCGTGGCAAACACGACATCCTGTGCCGGTGGCGCCCTCCGGGCGAGCTGGCGCCCGGCGAATCCGCCCGCCAGCAGCAGGATCGCCGCACCGACGGCCGCGACCGGCCAGCGCCGGGACCTCTGGCGCGCTGCCAGCACCGGGGCTGTTCGTGTTGTGCTTACCGTGGTGAGCGCCGTGGCGAACTCGGCGGCGCTGGCGAAGCGATCGGCGGGCAGCTTCTCGAGCGCGGTGAACACCGCGGCCTCGAGGTGCGGCGGCACGCTCCGGCGCTGCACGCTGAGCGGGCGCGGCTCTTCGGTCATCACCCGCGCGACGATCGCCTGGGCGGTAGGTCCGGTGAAGGGGGGCTCGCCGGCCAGCATCTCATAGGTGACGGCGCCGAGGGCATAGACATCGCTCCGCGCCGTGATCGCCCGCTCGCCCATCGCCTGCTCGGGGCTCATGTAATGCGGGGTGCCGAGCGACATCCCGGTCTCGGTCATGCGGCTGCCGGCGCTGCTGGCGGCGAGTGCGATGCCGAAGTCGGCCACCAGGGCGCGGCCGTCATGCAGCAGGATGTTCTCCGGCTTGATGTCGCGATGGATGATGCCGTGGCGGTGGGCATAGTCGAGCGCGCCGGCCACTTCGGTCGCGATCCGCACGGCGTCGGCAATCGGGAGCTGCTGCTCCTCCGCCAGTCGGCCCCGGAGCGACACGCCGTCGATGAATGGCATGACGTAGAACAGGAACGACTCGGCGGCGCCGGAATCAAACAGCGGGAGGATATGCGGGTGCTGCAGGTTGGCGGTGGTCTTGATCTCGGAGAGGAAGCGCTCGGCGCCGATCACGGCGGCGAGCTCAGGGCGAAGGACCTTGATGGCGACCTTGCGGTCGTGCCGCAGATCCTGCGCGAGGTAGACTGTGGCCATGCCGCCCTGGCCGAGCTCGCGCTCGATGCGGTAGCGGTCGGCGAGGGCGGCAGCGAGGCGTTCGGTGGCTGCGGTCACGGTGTCCGCTCGTTCCCCAACTGCGCCAGAACATTCTCGATCCGCACCAGGTGTGCGGTGATGTTTGCCGCCCCACGGCTCACCACGAGGAACCGACTGCCGTCCACACTGACGTCGTATCCCTCGCCCATCATGATTCCCGAGCCCGCGGCCGGACGAAAGGCGACCCTCGGTGAACTGCGACTGAAGTCCGGGGACGTCTCCACATCGGCGACCATGATGGTCCCAGCGCCGAGCTCACGGAAGAAGAGCGCGTTGCCCGAGTTGGCCCACTTCGGTCCGTACCCGCCGTTGAGGGACACCTGCCAGAGTCCGCGGTCGACCGCGGGGAAGGGCCGCACGTAGACCTCCGAGCGGCCGGAGGATTGCGATACGTAGGCCAGCCATCGACCGTCGGGTGAAAGGGCCGGACCCCACTCGGCGGATCTGGTGGCGATGAGCTCTCTTGCAGCGGTGTCGCGGCCGAGCTCCAGCGCGTAGATGTCCGGCGGTGTCGCGGTATCGCCGGCGGAGGCAACCAGCCAGCGACCATCCCATGATGCGACCGCGCTCTCCAGGCTGCGAGTCGCACGCATCACGACCGAATCTTCCCCCAGACCATCCGCTCGAACCCGATGCACTGTATGGGGCTGGGTCCGTCTGGACGAGTAGTAGAGCCACTTTCCATCGGGCGACCATCTCGGATCGAACGCTCGAGGGCCGGCAAGTTTCATGAAGGGGCCGGTGGGCAGTTGCTTGACCCAGATATTCGTGCCGAAATTGCCGCCCCCAGCCAGCGACACCGCGATGTGCCCGCCATCCGGCGAGAGCGCGAAATCCCAGATGTAGCCGCTGGGATGCCACGCCGAGTCGACCGGCACAGCGAGGCCGCGGGAGTCGACCCACTCGAGTTGTGAGGTGAGACCAGCGGGGCCACCGACATAGAGCACCGCGCCATTCCGGTCGGCGGCCAGGTCGACACCGGCATATGAACCCGCCACGCGCACTTCAGTGCTCACTACGACCGGCGCCCCTGCGAGCGCAAGGCGACCCTCGTCGAATCGCGCCGCCTGCAGTGTCCCATCGGCCGTGACGAACAACAAGTGCCCCCTGACATATCGCGCACTCACGGCGCGGGTGACCGTGACCCGTTCCTTCGTGCCGATCCGGCCGGCGACAATGTCGAAGTTCTCGGGGCCGTCGTTGGCGCGGCGAACGCGCACAATCACGATCCTGTCGCCGGGGAGAACATCAGGCCATGCAAAGCCGATCTCGTCCCGGAGTGAATCGAGCGCCATGACCGTCTCGCGCCCGCCGCCATCAGGCCGAATCCGCTGCAATCCCTCCCAGTCGGTGTCCACATAGATGTATCCGTCTGTACCCCAGGTGGCGCCGCTGGTGCCCAGCACCCCGCGGTACACGACCTGAGGGAGCCCGCCGGCGAGCGCGATGCGGTACAGCGCGCGGCCGCCTCGTTCGCTGAAGTATCCCAGGTCGCGACCGTCGGGCGAGAAGAACGGGTTGAAGGCGCCCTCCGTCCCGGGAAGCGGTATGGCAGTGAGCTCATTTCGTTGCTTGACGTAGAGGCGGGTGTCGCTCGAGTCGCCACCGACATATGCCATCACCGACCCATCCGGTGACAGGGCGAGGTGGGTGCCGTCGCTGGCGATATCCAACGTCTGACCACGGGGAAACCCGATCAGGAAGCGCGACGTCGCCTCTTCCGCTGTCCGGTTCCAGCCCCAGACCGCAGCGGCAATCGCCACCGCTGCGGCAACCCACCCCGCGATGGCGCTGACTGTCCTGGGCCGGCGCCGGCCCGGCGCCGCGGGAAAGCGTGACGCGGACATTGTACCGTTCCGGTCAGCCAACGCGGCACCGAGTTCAGCCGCGCTGGCGAATCGGTCCGCCGGCAGCTTCTCCAGGGCGGTCAGGACCGCGTCCTCGAGCTGCGGTGATATCCGGTCCCGGCGGGCCGTGAGTGGAGCGGGCCGCTCCGACATGACCTTGGCCACGATCGACTGCGCAGTCGGGCCCGTGAAGGGCGGCTCGCCAAGGAGCATCTCGTACGTCATCGCGCCCAGCGCGTACACGTCGCTCCGGGGCGTGAGTTCGCGATCGCCCATCGCCTGTTCGGGGCTCATGTAGTGCGGTGTGCCCAGCGACATACCGGTCTCGGTCATCCGGCTGCCGGCACTGGTCGCCGCGAGCGCGATGCCGAAGTCGGCCACCAGGGCGCGGCCGTCATGCAACAGGACGTTCTCCGGCTTGATGTCGCGGTGGATGATGCCGTGGCGGTGGGCATAGTCGAGCGCGCCGGCCACTTCGGTGGCGATGCGCACGGCATCGGCGATCGGAAGCTGCTTCTCGCGGTTGAGCCGGTCGCGGACGGTCTCGCCCTCGATGAACGGCATGACGTAGAACAGGAACGTGTCAGCCTCGCCGGAATCGAAGAGCGGGAGGATGTGCGGGTGTTGCAGGTTGGCGGTGGTCTTGATCTCGGAGAGAAAGCGCTCGGCGCCGATGATCGCGGCAAGCTCGGGCCGAAGCACCTTGATGGCGACCTTGCGGTCGTGGCGCAGGTCCTGTGCGAGATACACCATGGCCATGCCACCCTGGCCCAGCTCCCGCTCGATGCGATAGCGGTCGGCCAGTGCGGCACCGAGGCGTTCGGGCGCGCTGCTCACCGCGGCACCTGCTTGTTCAGCTCATCAAGCCAGTTGAGGACGACCACCGTGGCTTGCGCGCCGGTGTGCTGGAGCGGAATGGCCAGCAGGAACTCGGAGCCGTCCGGCAGGACGTCGTACCCGACAGTGAAATCGGTGCGGCCGGGATCCGGCACCTGAAGCACGAGCGCGGGCGCGCCCACCTCCCCCGTGACCGGATCGAAGGAGGCCTCCATGATCGCGTCGGGCGTGCGGAACACGATTTCCCGTCCGCCGCGGGTCCAGCGCGGCTCGCTGCCCCGGCCGGAGGAGACCTGGCGACGACCTCCCCCGGCGAGGGCCCGGACGTACACGACCGGCCGGGCGGCCGCGTTGAGCTCCTCATAGGCGAGCCAGCGACCATCCGGTGAGAGAGCGCCGTTGCGCTGCGACGTGAGAGTTCGATCGAAGCGCACCGGTGGTGTGCCCTCGGCGAGCAGCATGAGATGCTCGCGATCCTGCCGTTCCTGGTACACAATCGTGCGCCCGTCAGCGGAGATGGAGGATGCCATCTTGTCGGACGCCGTCGCCACCAGCGTGTCGATGGTGGTGCCGTCCACCGAGATCCGGTGGAGGTCATACACCGGCGTCTCGCTGGTGTACACGATGGACCGGCTGTCCGGCGTCCACAGCGGGCTGAACGAAACGCCTTGGCTGTGGGTGAGCTGCGACAGGACGCGCCGACTGAGGTCGTACAGCCAGAGCTGGGTGGTCGGCGCCCGGCGAGTGGCGACGATCCAGCGGCCGTCGGGCGAG
>JAICQR010000170.1 GCA_025937755.1 Gemmatimonadales bacterium
CAGTACCGCGCCGTAGGCCAGGGCGATGCGCCACATGCCTGGTACCCGCGCCCACGCCACGTCGACGAGCGGAGGCCGTCAGGCCGAAACCATGGCCTTGAATCCGCCCCAGAACATGCGCTTGCCGTCGAAGGGCATGTTTTTCGTGTCGTAGCCGGCCATGCGCGGGTCGGTCATCACCTTGCCCATCACCTGGTCACGGTGCTTGCGTGACTTGTAGACCGCCCACGAGAACCACACTTCTTCGCCGGGCTTCAGCTTCACTGCCTGGGGAAACGAGGTGTACTTGCCCGGCTTCACGTCGTCGGCCACGCACTCGTGGTAGTCGAGCGCGCCGTGCTCCATCCACACCTTCCTGCCCAGACGCGCCATCTTCAGGTATGCGGCGCGCTTCTTCTTCGGAACCGGGAGAATGAATCCGTCTACGTAGCGTCCCATGGCTGGACCTCCTGTCGTTCAAGGAAAGGCGATTGTATGGCGGGCGCGCGTGCACGTCGAAGCGCCCGTTCGCCTGGCAGCCCGCCTAGCCCAGGCGCAGCAAGGTCACCGGGTCGGCGCTTGCCTTCTTCCAGGCCTGCAACGCCACGGTGAGGAAGGCCACGGTCCCCGCCATGATCGTGGCCAGCAGGAAGATCCATGGATTGACGCCGGCCCGGTACGCGAAACCTGCCAGCCATTCGTCGATGGCCAGGTACGCCCCGACGTTTGCCAGCACGGCGGCGACCAGGACCAGCACCACGACGCGCCGAGCAAGCATCGCGACAATCTGCTGGCTGGTCGCGCCCAGCACCTTGCGGGTGCCGATTTCGCGGCTGCGCTGATCAGTGGTGTAGGCGGTGAGCCCGAACAGGCCCAGGCAGGCAATGAGGATACTCACGCCAGCGAAGATACCCATGAGCCTGGCCAGCGACGTTTCTGTCTCGTACTGGGCATCCAGGGCATCGTCGAGGAATCGATACTCGAACGGGAGTGCTGGATCGGCATCTCCAATCACCTTTTCGACGAAGCGCAACACGCCACCCCGCTCCGCACCGGTGATGTCCAGGATCAGGTGGCGCTGCATGGAAGTGCGGTCGGTCTCGACGACGCCCCTCAGGTTGCTGTCGAGGCGGCGTATCAGCAATGGCTCGATGCGGAACTTCAGCGACTGGAAGTTGAAATCCTCCAGCACGCCCACGACGCGCCCGTCCCAGACCCGTTTGCCGACAGGCTCCGTCCAACCCATCTGTCTGACCAGCGCTTCGTTGACAACGACGTCGGTCACGGCGCCGGTGGCCAGGCGGGAGCCAATGCTCTCCCCCTTCACGGTCTTCAGGCCCAGCACGTCTTCATAATCCTCGCCGATCTGCAGCACGTTGATCATCTGCATCTGCATCGCGCCGTCGTTGCCCTCCATCTGCACGGCGGTCAGGTTGGTACCGCCGCCATCCGCGGGGGTCTGCCGGGCGACGGCCACACCATGGACGCGGCTGTCGGCAAGCAGCGCGTTGCGAATCGCGGGGATCTTGTCGAGCGCAGCGGCGCCGCGCAGCGAGACCATCAGGCGCCCTTCCCGCTCGAATCCCAGAGGCTGGTCCCGCAAGTGCCGGAGCTGCGCCATCATTAGCAGCGTCACGGCGATGGCAGCCGTGGAGATGGTGAACTGCAGCAGCACCAGCAGCTCGCGCATGCGCAGATTGCCCTTGCCCGCGAATTGCCTGCCGGTGAGCGCGGTGACCGGTGTCCACGAAGAAAGATAGAACGCCGGATACAGGCCAGAAAGCACGCCCACGCCGAGCGCGGCCGCCACGAGCGAGGGCACCAGACCTGGATCCCCGAGCACATCCAGGGCTGCCTTGCCATCCATGAGTGTGTTGATTGGCGTGAACTCCAGGACCAGCGCCACCAGGCCTGCTGCCAGCACCAGCGCGATCAGCGCGAAGCATGCCGCCTCGCCGAGGAACTGCAGCACCAGCGACCGGCGGCTCGCGCCCAGGATCTTGCGGAAGCCCACCGAGCGCGCACGACGCGTGGCGCGCGCTGTCGCCAGGTTCATGTAATTGATGCAGGCAACGACAAGGATGATGACCGCGATGGCAGCACTGCCGAGGATGGAGGCCACGTTGCCAGGGGGCCGGTCGTAGCTGACGGCGCTCTTCAGGTGGATGTCGCGCAACGGCTGGAGCCAGCTGCGCCATTCGATGCCGATGATCTTCAGGATGTCCGCCATGTACTTGTCGGCAAACGCCTGGCTCATCGTCGCCCACTGGGCGGGCCTGAACGAAGACTCCATGAGCAGGTAGGTGTAGGTGAGCGATGAGGGGCCGATCAGCTGGGACCGGCGCGCGTTCGGGTTGTCGGTGAGCTTCTGGGCGGCCCGGTTGCCCGTCCAGAGGAGGTCGTACTTGAGGTGGGTGTTGGCCGGGAGATCCGCGAAAACCAGCGTCACGCGCGCGGGGGCGCCGGAATCGGAAGTCATGAACCTGCCGATGGGGTTCTCGTCCGGGAAGTACTGGTTCGCCACGGTCTCGCTGATGGCGAGGCTGTTGCTCTCTTTCAGCGCGGTCTTCGGATCGCCGGCGATGACCCGCACCGGAAACAGGTCGAAGAGGTTTTCTTCGGCCAGAAAGCTGCGCTCCCAGTAGAAGACCTTGCCGGGCTGGTCAACCCGGCGCAACGCAATGCCGCCCTGGTTGGAGTTGTCATTCAGGCGAACGACAGCCTTGATGTGCTGCGGGTACTCCGCTGCGATCATCGGGCCCAGGGCAGCTGAAGTGATGGCAAACGTCTGGGTCCTGCCGGACATGAGGAACTCGTTTTCGATGCGGTAGATGTCCTTGTGCGCCGGGTAGTGCTGGTCGTAGGTCAGTTCACTGTGGAGGAACATCCCCAGGATCAGGCAGCACGCGAGCCCGAGTGCAAGGCCGGCGATGTTGATCCCGGCATACAGGCGCTCGCGGCGGAGGTTGCGGAGAAGCAGGGTTAGGTAGTGGCCCACGTCGTTCAGCAGTCTACTGATGGTCACTAAGCGCGAACAGCTCGATGGGCGGTGCAGGGCTGTCCGCTTGTCGGCGCCCGCCGACGCTGAAACCAGCCTGCCGCCCGGCGCGATAGTCAGGGCAGGGGGGGATAATGGCCCGGGTCAGCGACGCTCTATCGCTTCACCTAGGAGGTGCGTCATGGATCTGCTATTGGTCTTGCTCTTGCTCCTGCTGCTGTTCGGCGGTGGCGGTGGCCTGTACTGGGGTTTCGGTTACGGCTGGGGTATCGGCCCCATAGGCCTGCTCGTGGTGGTGCTCGTCGTGGGCTTTCTCCTCTACGGCGCTCGAGGACGCAGAGGGCCGCGACTGTAGGTGCGGGCGGCCCGTGTTCCGCTAGTCCGGTTTGCCCGTGAAGTAGAGCGACCGCCCCGCTCGCAGGCCACTGGTGAGCTGCAACTGCAGACGCCTGGTATCCCGTTCGCGCACCATGGCCCCGACCCGGACGATCTCCTCCTCGTCCACACCCAGCTTGCGCAGCGCCATCGCACCCATGATGGCCGCGGACTCCCACGTCTCGCGCACGGGCTCTTCCGCGCCCGCCCGCAGCAGCTCGAGGCTGTGCACGCGGTCGAACGAGCGCGCGACGACGGGCAGCAGAGGATACTGCGCCTTGAGCAGCCTGGTAATGTGCGTGGCGGCGGCCTTGTCATCCACGCACAGCAGCACTACCCGCGCCTCACCCACGCCGGCTGCGTGCAGCATGTCGAGCCGGGTGCCATCGCCGTAATACACATCGAAGCCCAGTTCGCGCGCGACTTCGACCATCTCCACGTCGATGTCGATGATCGACACCGAGAAGCCGCGCGCCATCAGGTACTGGCTGGCGATCTGGCCGACGCGCCCGAAGCC
>JAICQR010000105.1 GCA_025937755.1 Gemmatimonadales bacterium
TCCAGCTGGGTCTCGGCTTCCTTGTTCCTGGATGCGGCCCGAAGCAGGTCGACCAGCATCAGGCGAATGTCCTGATTGCCGGCATGCTGGTCCGCGAAGACCTGCACCTGGCGAAAGGCGCCGTCCAGCTTGCCGAGCGTGTTCATCCGCTCGATATACTCGAGGAGGTTTCGCTTGGCTTCCGACGCGACGTTCTTGCGCGCGTGCAGGTGGGCCAGGCGGAGATACACCTCAACCCGCCCGGGATTGACCCGGAGCACCTTGCCGGCCAGCGCGATGGCGTTGTTGAGGAAACCCTGTTCGGCGTACAGCTCCGCGGCCCGCTCATAGGCATCGACCGCAGCACCGGGATCGTTGAGCTTGAGGTAGAGGTCGCCGACCCGGTTGTAGATGGCGAGGTCGGCGTCAGCGTCCCTGCCGGACTCGAATTGCTGGATGGCCCGCTGGTAGACGTCGATCGCCTTGCGCCAGTCCTCCCTCTGCTCGTGCTTCCGTGCCGTATCCTTGAGCTTCTCGAGATTCATTCGGCCGGATGGGAAGGGGAAAAATCCGATGGCGCTTGGGGTTGCGAAAGATAGGATTGGGGCGTGGAGTGAACAAGCGCGGGCTTACGGGGGAGACAGGGCCCCTGCGGCGACCGCCGCAGCGAGGCGCTCCAGGTCGGGAGCGGGGGGGCGGTCCTCCTCGAGAGCCGCTATACCGGGCTTCTCGGCCCGGACCCGCCGGTAGAGCCCCTCGACGCCCCCGCCGGGACGCAGCGGGAGCAGGAGGTCGAGCCCCTGGGCCCCGCACAGCAGCTCCGCCGCCACCACCAGCTGGCCATTGGCGAGGATGCGGCGGCACTTGAAGGCCGAGGCCATCCCCATCGGCACGAAGTCTTCCTGGTTGGCGTCGGTCGGAATCGAGCCGATGCTGGCCGGCATGGCGAGCGCGCGCGATTCGGCCACCAGCGCCGCCGCGGTGATCTGAACCATCATGAATCCGGACGAAATGCCGGGCGTAGCGGTGAGAAATGCCGGGAGCCCGTGTGAGAGGTCGGGATTCACCAGCCGTTCCGTGCGGCGCTCGCTGATGGCCTGCAGCGTGGTGAGTGTCATGGCCAGCACGTCCAGCGCCTGCGCCACCGGCTGACCGTGGAAGTTGCCACCGGAGATGACCTCTCCGGTGTCGAACACCAGTGGGTTGTCGGTGCTGGCATTGAGCTCGATCGCGGCAGTGTCGCGGGCAAAACGAATGGCATCGGCCACCGCACCCAGCACCTGGGGCGTGCAGCGCAAGCTGTAGGCGTCCTGCACCCGAGGGTCGTTTTCCCTGTGAGACTCGCGGATTTCGCTGCCGGCCAGGAGTTCCCGCAGCAGCTCGGCGCAGGCGACCTGCCCCGGGTGGGGGCGATTGGCGTGGATGCGTGGATCGAACGGGGCCGGTGTGCCGCGCAGTGCCTCGAGGCTCATCGCCGCCGCACCCACCGCGGTCCGCCACAACACCTGGGCATCGTGCACCAGCAGGGCCAGCAGCGCGGTCTGCGCCTGGGTGCCGTTGATGAACGAGATCCCTTCCTTGGGACCAAACTTCCACGGTGCGATGCCGGCCTCCGCCAGCGCCGGCCCCGCGGGCGCCCGAGCGCCGTTGCGGTTCAGCACTTCGCCCTCGCCCATCACCACCATGGCCACGTGGGCCAACGGCGCCAGATCACCGCTGGCGCCGACGCTTCCCTGCTCCGGCACCCACGGCACCACACCGGCATTGAGCAACTGGATCAGTGTTGCCACCAGCCCCGGGCGCACTCCGCTGGTGGGCCGCGCGAGCACGTTGGCCCGAAGCAGCATCAGCGCGCGAACAGCCTCGGCGGGCAGCGGCGCCCCGACACCGGCAGCGTGGCTCCGCAGCAGGTTGACCTGCAACCGATCGAGATCGGCGGGATCGATGCGGACGTTGGCCAGCTTGCCGAACCCGGTGTTGATGCCGTACATGGTCCGGCCGCCGGCAACGGCGGCGTCCACCAGGGCACGGCTCGCCTCGAGGCTGCGCTCCGCTGCTGGTGCAAGCGCGATCTTCACACCGGGATCGCGCGCGGCGCGGACCACATCGTCGATGGTCAGCGAATTTCCGTCGATTGTCAGCGTGGGCATGCGACGAAACTAAGTGAGAAGTGAGAAGTGACAAGTGAGAAGGGACTCATGCGAGACCTTCCACTTCTCACTTCTCACTTCTCACTCCCCACTCTTACTTCCGTCCGACGAGCAGCTCCGGGTTCCCCGGATCGGTCTGGAAGGCCCAGTCCAGAATCAGGAAGGTGCGCCCAACGTGGGTGACCCGGACGGCGCCATAGCGGAAGAACGCATCGTTGGCCGTCATCTCGAAGACGTAACCCCAGCCGGGCAGCGCCTCGATGGCGGTGACATCGAAGCCGGTATTGGGCGCGATGTCGATGCTGGTGAGGTCTTCCACCGGAGCCGCACCGTAGAGTGCCACTTCGGTGCCGGCGCGCACCGGCTGGAGGAACAGTACGTCGTCGAGATCGCGCTCCACCGTGAAGTCGGCGTTGATATCGGTGCCGCTGGTGACGAGGCCGAGTTCGGCGTTCTGGGACTGGCCATCACCGTTGATGTCCTGCCAGAAGCGGAAGCCGCTCTCGGCATTCTGCTCCTGCCGGGCGTAGACCACCACGTTCCGGGCATCAGGCCTTGGGGTATCGTTGCGGCTGACCGACGCGTCGCTCTCGAACCCGTCCACGCTGACAGCCGTCACGAAGAAGCAGCGCGACACACCGTTGACCAGCGCACCGGCGATGAACTCGGGCGCGACGGTGGTGCCTTCCAGCTGGGTACTGGTGCTGCAGACGTCCTGGTCGAGATCGTAGGACGAGCTGTACACCGCGTAGCTCTGGAAATTGCCCGGGTCGGACTCATAGGCGTTGTCGGGCCAGACCAGGGCAATGGCGCCGTCAAGCGATGTGGTGCTGAGGCCCGAGGGAGGCGGCGGCGCGAACCCATCGCTGGGTCCGTTGTTGTCGGAGCTGCAGGCCCCGAGCAGCCCGATGACGAGCAGGGCGGACCACGAACGGCGGATCATGTTGGCTCCAGAGAAGAAATGACCCGGCCTTTGGAAGCACGGGCCGTGCCAATTGGCAACAATCCCGGATCCGGCCGGCAATGGGGGTCCTGTACCCAACTGTCCCCTGCCTGTGACGTCAGTTCCCCAGGGTGGACTGATTGAAGTCCAGCTTGAGCTCGGGGAGATCGGTCAGGTACACCGAGAAATACACGGCCACGTTGCCGTTGGCGTTGCGCACGAAGTTGAATGCGGCCCGCCAGTCGTGCAGGTCGCGCTCCAGCCGGACCACATGCGATTCGAAGCGCTTCTCGGTGACGTTGTACTGGGTCTGCCACGAGACGGCCCAGAGTGGGGTCGGCGCAAAGATCGTAGCGACGTTGAGATTCTGCTGTGACTGCTGCGATTCCGGGGGCAGCGCTGGATTGGGTCGCCGCCTAGAGAGGCTGTAGGTAACGTTGGCGGTGAACCCGCGGCCAGCACCGGTCATCGGGATCTGGTCGTTGGAGTAGAACGAACCAGGGCTGTTCGGGCGATTCATGCCGCGCGGCCCGCCGAACGGACTGCGGTACGGACTGCCGTACTGGTCGTCCGACGACCCGCCGGTGAAGGGCGTGCCGGCGTCGTCCATTTCGGACGGCTCGCGCGGGCGGCCCAGCCCGAAGAACCCGCCGATCGACCTGACCGTCCTGCCCGACAGCGAGAAACTCGCGCTCACGTTTTGCAGGAAGGGTGAGAACTCGGACGTGTCGACTCCGGCGCGACCACGCCAGAGATCGTGGGTGAACGACAGGTTGAAGCCGGGGAGCAGGTCGCTGAGGGCAGTGTTGGTGATCGACTGGGTGACCCAGCCAGTGGCACCCGGTTCCTTGGCCTGCTCGAAGTCGTACACCAGCGGCGTGGTGGAGAGGCTCAGCAGGCGGAACTTGCGCGCCGAGGTGCCGGCGGTATCGCCCGGCTCCGGGCGGCCTTTCCCCTCGAGGTTCTGGGTGAGCGCGAGGCTGAGTGTGTGGCGCGCGTCACTCTGGAGAATGGGTTGCTGTCCGGGGCGCGTCACCGCTCGCGCGAAGGCCTCGTTGACGCTGGCCGACGGCGCATACTCCCAGCGGACCAGCGGCGAGAAGCTGTGCCGGAACCGGGTCACGGGCCCGATGCCACCGCTGGTGAGGCCGAAGAACGTGGGCGACAGCGACGCGCTGAACAGCAACCGCTTGTTCTGGAAGACCCAGGCACCGCCGGTGGTGCGGTTGCGCACTCCGAAGAACGGACTCTGGGTCGAGGCATTGGTGACGCCGATGGTGGGCTGGAGTTTCCAGGTGCTCCGCGCCAGCAGCGGGAGGTTGATGCCGGTCTCCCAGTTGAGTCCGGTCTGGAACGAGCCCGGCGTGGCCGAATACACCAGCACCGAGTCGTTGGGATCCGGGGTCGAGAAGTCGGGCTGGAGCAGCGAATCGACCTCTCGTCCGGTGGTGCGCGAGTCCTGCATCGTGAGGGCATTGCGCCAGTTGAACGCGCCGACCCGGATCGGGGTGTCGAAGTTGAGCGATGTGACCCGCGAGTTCTGGACCTGGGCCAGGGTATCCACGCCACCGTCAGGGCGGAGCGTCAGGAGCGGCGCCAGCGGCCGGTTGCGGTCCTCGGTACGCACGAGGCTCAGTCCGGGCGACCAGGTGATCGACCGGCCGATATCGAGCGGCTTGGGCGAGATCGTGAGCGAGGGCAACTGGGTGGTGGAAGTGCTGTCCGACAGGTTCTGGCGGCGATTGCCGCCCAGCGCCAGCGAGCCCCAGCCGAAGCGGCGGGTGAAGTTGACGCTGCTGGTGATCTGCTGCGTGTTGAGCAGCGGATCGAGCGCGTTCTGCTCAACGATCGTGGAGTTGCTGAGGTAGTTGATGTCGAAGTTGAGGTTGGTCGAGATGTTGAACGCCTGGCGATGCGACCAGCGCAACCCGAAGCCGCTGCCCCCGCCGGACTCGAACTGGCGATTGACTCCCAACGAGCCTTCCAGGAACCGGTCCAGCAGCTTGTACTGGCTTTCGACGCCGAACTGCAGGTACCGGCCGGAGTACCAGTCCAGGCGGGCAGTGAAGTCCACGTACTCACTTGGTGCCCAGTAGTAGCCCAGGTTGGTGATCTGCCGGTTGTAGGTATCGGAGGTGCGAACCAGGTCGTTGATGCCGACCTTGGGCACGAGGATTCCGGAGTGGCGGTTGGGCCGAGTGTCCTGGAAGATGAACGGCAACCAGAGCACCGGGATGTCGCGGATGTAGAGCACGACCGGCCGCGCCACGATCACCGATTGTGACACCCACTTGATCTTGCCGGCGGCGAAATGATAGTGCGCCGTGGGCAGGTCGCAGGAGGTGATCTCGCTGGCACCCGCGAAGATCCGGGTGGAGCTCGAGTCCTTCGACACGTTGCCACGCAGGAACCAGACGGTGCCACCCTCGTTGAATGAGGTCTCGCCGCCCCGAACCATGCCGCGCCTGCGGCAGGTGTCATACCGAATGCCTTCGCCCTCCAGCGTCTTCCCGCCTTCCGTCAGCACCGGATCGCCGCTGGCGGTGAGCAGGCATTCGCTTTCGTCATAGCCGATGCGCCCGGCGCGGAGGGTCATGCCCTCGCGCTCGGCGAAGGCGTTTCCCTCCAGCTGCATTCGCTTGTCGGCGGCCCACAGCGTTGCGCTGTCGGAGCGAAATCGGGTGGAGACATACCCGCTCCGGCGCAGCAGTGCCTCGAGCACCGAGTCACTGCTCTGGCCGGCAACATTGGCCCCGGGCATGTCGCCAGGACGCAGCGAGTCCGGCCGGGCCTGGGAATCCGCCGGCACGGGTCGCGCCGGCTTCACGACATCCTGCGCTTCCAGCCTGCCGCCTCCGGCGAAGGCGAGGAACAGCACCACCGCGGCTGCCGCGGCCTTCCGGGCCCGGAGCCGCGCGACGACTGCCGAGCCCGCGTAGCCGATCTCGTACAGGATGAGCAGCGGGATGGTGAACATGATCATCGTCAGCACGTCCGCACCGGGCGACAGGAAGGCGCCGGCGATGCAGGCGAGCACGATGGCGTAGCGGCGGAAGTAATTGAGCCTCGCGGGCGTGGCGACACCGAGAAGCGCGAGGATGATGATCAGCAGCGGCAGCTCGAACGAGATGCCCAGCGCCAGCAGCACGCGCAGCAGGAACGAGAAATAACCGTCGTAGGTGATCATCGGCTGCAGCGACTCGTTCTGGAAGCTGAAGAGTACGCGGAGCGTCTGGGGGACCACGTAGAGCCAGCCGAGGACAGCGCCCAGCAGGAAGAGCAGACTGCCCACGAAGAGCGCCGGCACAATGACCTTCTTCTCCCGGCCGTAGAGCGCGGGAGCCAGGAAAGCCCAGGTCTGCCACAGGACCACCGGCGTGGCAATGACCAGGCCGACTACCATGCTCAGCTTGAAGACGATCATCACCGGCTCGGTGGGGGTGAGCACGGTGAGCTTGCCGCCGGTGCCGAGGTAGGGCTGGATGGGACGAGAGATGAGTCCCACCAGTTCGAACCGCTGCACCACCATGAACCCGACCACACAGCCGGCGACGATGGCCAGCAGCGAGCGGATGAGGCGCGCGCGCAGTTCCTCGAGGTGATCGAGGAACGGCATTTCGGCGCCGGGGCCGGTCATGCGAGCCGCGAGGCGCCCGGGTTCAGGACCCGA
>JAICQR010000189.1 GCA_025937755.1 Gemmatimonadales bacterium
ACTTCCGGAACAGCGTCATCATCATGACCTCCAACATCGGCAGCCAGCACATCGTGGAGGCGCTGGGCGCGGCGCTGGAGCGGGGCGACGAATGGGAAAAGGTCGAGGCGGCGGTGCGTGCCGAATTGCGACTCCATTTCCGGCCCGAGTTCCTCAACCGGGTGGACGACGTCATCGTGTTTCATCCGCTGTCGCGGAGTGACCTGGCGCACATCGTCACGCTGCAGTTGGGTCATCTTGAAGAGTTGCTGGCTGCGCGTCACCTGCACCTGAGGGTCACGCCCGAGGCGAGCGAGTGGCTCGCAGGGCGCGGCTATGACCCGGTCTATGGGGCCCGGCCGCTCAAGCGGGTGATCCAGCGTGAACTGCAGAACCCCATTGCGCTCGAGGTACTGGAGGGTCGGTACCAGCCGGGCGATACCATCGTGGTGGATGTCAGCGCGGACGCGCTGGCGTTCACGCGGGAGGCGAGCATGGCCGAGGCGGTGAGTGCGTAGAGGAGCGCCGTCCCCGGCCGATCTGACCGGCATGGAAGCCGCGCTTCGGCTGGCCCGGGTGGCGGCGGTGCGGGAGGAAGTGCCGGTGGGGGCGGTGGTGTGCCGCGACGGCGACATCCTCGCCGAGGCCCATAACGAAACCATCCTCCGCAACGACGCCACGGCGCACGCCGAGCTGCTGGCGATCCAGCGCGCCATCGAGAAGGTGGGCGAGAGTCGGCTCACCCGCTCAACGCTCTACGTGACGCTGGAGCCGTGCACCCAGTGCGCGGGAGCGATCATCCTGTCAAAAATCGAGCGGGTGGTGTTCGGCGCGTGGGACCCGCGGGCGGGAATGGCAGGCTCGGTGCACGACCTGCTGCGTCACCCCCGCCTCAACCATCGACCTGAGGTGGTGGGCGGCGTGATGGAGGATGAGTGCGGAGCGCTGCTGAAGCGGTTCTTCCTGGCGCGGCGCTAAGGGGCGCCTGACGTCAGCAGTTCGGCCGCCGCACGGACGGCCTTTTTTGTGCCCGCCACCGCCAGCCGGTCGCCGGCCTGGATCGTCTCATGTCCTGTCGGCAGCAGGATCGGCTGACCGCCACGGGTGATCGCGAGCACCACCGCTCCGGTCCGGCTCCGCAGGTCGAGCGCGGCGAGCGTCCTTCCCACTGCGTGATCCTTCTCCTGCACCGCGATCGCCACCGGCTCGCCCAGCCCCGGCAGCAACTTCCGCACATCGGTGAGCTCGGTGGCGGGCAGGGGCGTCTGGTGGGCCGCTTCCTCGGTGGCCATCTGGCGGCTCAGCGCCGACACCAGCACCTCGGCTCCGGCCTGCGCATGGCCCCGCAGGTCGGTGGTGCTGCGCCACCACGCCACCGCCAACAGCAGGAGCAGTGCCGCGAATATCACCGGGCCACGGAGTGGCGGCAGGAATGGCGCCGTGATGGCAATCAACGGAATGCCCGCCACCACCACGATCGCCAGCTGGAGGGTGACCGCCAGCGCCCGCCTGGGCGCTGCGCCGAAATCCACCTTTCCGGTCGCGGGTTCCGGCACTACGTCCGCCGCCCATACGCGACCCAGTCGACGCGCGGTGCGGAAGTAGCCGAACACCAGCGGCAGCACCACCAGCGCCGCACCTGCTATGACGCCTGATCGTGCCACCCGCGGACTCCAGCCGAAGCCCCGCACCAGCACGTCGCTCGCGGGCCCGATCTCGACCGCGCTCCCGATCACCACACCAGCCACGAGCGCGACGTCGAGCAGCAGCAATCCCACCAGTCGCCTGATCGGGGAGCGCGCCTGTTTCGGGCGATGCTGAAGCCGATGGAGCCAGGTCTCGTACAGCGCCGCAAAGGTCTGCAGCGGGCGAGGAAGCTTGCGGTCCGTCCACGACGCCGCCGACGCGGCCAGACGGATGAGCCGGGGCGTAGTCAGAGTGGTGATGGCGCTGACCGCAATTGCCACCGGATAGAGGAACGGGCGGATGGCACCGGCCGCGAGGCCAACCCCGGCGATGATGAAGGAGAATTCGCCGATCTGGGCCATGCTCATGCCCGACTGGATCGACGTGCGAGTCCCGTTGCCGGCGAGGAATGCGCCGAAGGACACTGCCACCACCTTGCCCCCAATAACCACCGCGGTCACCACCAGAACCGCCGCCCAGTGCTGGGCCACCAGCTTGGGGTCGATCATCATGCCAACCGCTACGAAGAAGATGGCCACGAACATGTCGCGCACCGGCGCCACAAGGTGCTCGATGCGGCTGGCCTGGCCCGACTCCGCCACCAGCGCGCCGGCGATGAACGCCCCCAGCGCCACCGAATAGCCGAACGCGAGAGCGATCACCGCTGCAGCGAAGCAGATACCAACGGTGATGAGCAAGGTGGTCTCGGCGCTGCCCAACTTGAGGGTGTGGCGCACGAGTCGCGGTACCAGCAGCAGGCCGACGGCGATGAAACCCACGAGGAAGGCCCCGAGTCGGAGCCCAGTGCGCATCAATTCGCCCGCCGAAATCCCGCTTCCGGCCGAGACAGCAGTCAGGATCGCCAGCAGCAGGATGGCGATCAGGTCCTCGACGATCAGCACGCCGAAGACGACGTCGCTCACCCGGCCGGTGATCTTCTCTTCGGCGAAGGCCTTCACGATGATCGTGGTACTGGAGATGGCGACGATCGCGCCGAGATAGACGCTCTCCACGACGGTCCACCCGAACGCCTGCCCGACAGCATAGCCGAACAGGAGCATGGCACTGCATTCGATCACCGCGATCAGCCCGGCCGTGGGCCCAACCCGGATCATCTTGCGGAGGCTGAACTCGAGCCCCAGCGCAAACATCAGCAAAATGACGCCGGTCTCGGCCAGCACCGGCACCAGCTCGCGGTCCGCCGCCAGCGGGATCGGGACATGGGGCCCGATGATCAGCCCGGCCAGCAGGTAGCCGA
>JAICQR010000094.1 GCA_025937755.1 Gemmatimonadales bacterium
AGCGCGTCTGCACCAGCACCTTGCCGCCGCGAGGTCCCCGCCCCGCCCCTCCCCCCCCCAGGGCCCGCCAATGGGATGTTCGCTCGGCCGGGCGGAAGTCGGGCAAGTGCAGCGCGGTATCGGCGTCCACGACGCCAACCAGCGTCACGTTGGGAAAGTCGAGGCCCTTTGCGATCATCTGGGTCCCGATCAGCAGGTCCACGTCGCCCCGTTCGACCGACGACAGAATTCGGTGATGGGCCCAGCGCGAGCTGGTGGTGTCGAGGTCCATCCGTGCCAGGCGGGCGTCGGGAAAGCGCTGCGCCAGCATGGACTCGAGCTGCTGGGTGCCGACCCCCCGCATCTGCTGCACTGCGCCGCCGCATGCCGGGCATGCATCGGGTATCGGGGTATCGTAGCCGCAATGATGGCAGCGCAGCGCAGCGGGCCCGTGGTGGACGGTAAGGGCGACACTGCAGTTGGGACATTCCTGTACCTCGCCGCAACTGCGGCATTGCAGGAAGTTGGCGAAGCCTCGGCGGTTAAGCAGCAGGAGCACCTGCTCGCGACGCCGCAACGCGGCCGAGACCTCGTCGTCCAGCTGCACCGACCACGCCACCGGCGCCGTTTCCCGTACCAGCGGTGCCGACCTGAGGTCCACCAATTCTACCGGCGGCATCGGCCGGGCCTCGACCCGCTGGCCCAGGCTGAGCACCGTCAGCTTGCCATCCGCTACTTGCTCCATCGACTCGAGCGACGGCGTCGCGCTGCCGAGCACCAGTCTGGCGCCCTCGAGCCGGGCCCGCACCGCTGCCACATCGCGCGCGTGATAGCGCGGCGTTTCGCCATTCTTGTAGCTGGCTTCGTGTTCCTCGTCCACCACCACGATGCCGAGCTGCTGCACCGGAGCGAAGATCGCGGAACGCGCGCCGACGGCCACCCGGCGCGCGCCGTCCCTGAGCAGCTGCCAGGCGTCAGCCCGCTCTCCGTCGGACAATCCACTGTGGAGCACCGCCACAAGTTCTCCAAACGCACCCCGGAACCGGCTCACCGTCTGGGGAGTCAGCGCGATCTCGGGTACCAGCACGATCGCGCCTCCGCCCGCTTCAAGCACCCGGCGCACCGCTTCGATGTACACCAGGGTCTTGCCGCTTCCGGTCACCCCAAACAGCATCGCGCCACGGCCGGGCTGCAGCTGGCCAATTGCATTGATAGCGACTGCCTGGGTTGGCGACGGCCGGGGTGGCGGCGTGGATGGCAGATCGCGGAAGGGATCGCGCCAGGCGCGGGTGGTTTCAATGCGTGCGAAGTCGGTCGCCACCAGCGCCCGGATCAGCGCCGAGTTGAAGCCCAGCTGCTGTTCCAGGTGGCGAACTGGTGCTGCGCCGCCCAGCGCCTCGACCGCCTCGAATAATTCGCGCTGTCGCTTGCGACGGCCAAACCGCTCGTCACGTTCCAGCAGGGTAGGCGAATCGCCGGCGAGTACCAGCACCCGCTCCTCCAGGGCGCCGCCGCGTGCGCCGCCCCACAGCGCCGCAGGCAGCAGCGCCCGCACGGCGAGCCCCAGCGGCGCGGCGTAATAGCCCGCCATCCATCGCGCCGTGGCAAGCAGCGTTTCCGAGAGCGCTGGCGGCTCGTCCATCACGGCATCGATGTCACGGGCGGCGGCGCGGGGAGCATCCACATCCAGCGCGGCAACGATTCCGGTCAGCGTGCGCGACCGGACCGGCACCCGCACCCGGGCCCCGGCAACCACCCGGGGCTCGAGCACGGCGGGAATGCGATACGTGTAGGGAGCGTCGAGCGGGAGCGGAAGAATGACATGCGCGTAGCGCGCAGTCATCTGCGGGTGAGGCCGAGGCCCGGCCCTTCCGGGAGTCGTACCTGGCCGCCTGCGATCGAGGCGCCGTTGAATGGATCCTCCGCAAGGAGCGCCGCGCCGTCGAGATCGACGATGTCCACCAGCGGCGTGAAGTGGGCCGCGGCGGTGATGCCGATCGAGCTTTCGATCATGCAGCCGACCATCACCATCATGTTGAGCGCTCGCGCCGCTGCGATCATGCGAATCGCTTCGCGCAAGCTGCCGCACTTGGCGAGCTTGATGTTGATGCCGTCCACCTTGCCGGCGAGCCTGCCGATATCCGCGGCCGTCAGGCAGCTCTCATCGGCAATGAGCGGGATGGAGGCCCGTTGCCGGATCAGGCCGAGGCCTTCGATGTCGTTCGGCACCAGTGGCTGCTCCAACACGGTGACCTTGAACTCCTCCAGCACCGGCAGCATCGCGATGGCCTGCTTGACGCTCCAGCCACAATTGGCATCCACCCGCAGCTCGCGGTCGGTCTCGCTCCGGATGGCTTCGAGCAGCTCGACGTCGCGGTCGGTGCCCAGCTTGATCTTGAGGATCGGGTACTCGGCGGCTTCCCGTACCTTGCTGCGCATCTGTTCGGCCGTACCAAGTCCGATGGTGAACGTCGACCTGGGCGCCGCGGAGGCATCGAGTCCCCAGAGCCGGTAGACTGGAACCCCAAGGCGCTTGCCCGCCAGGTCGTGCAGCGCCGCCGACAGCGCGGCGCGTGCGGAGGCGTTACCGCCCAGTTGCGCCTTCCACGCGGCCTCGGTGCGCTCGAGGTCGAGCGGGTCGCCGGGCAGCTGCTCGCCATACATCCGCAACGCGGCCAGGGCGCTGTCGGCGGTCTCGCCGTAATAGCGGGTGGAGGCGGCCTCGCCCCATCCCTCGACGCCATCGTCGTCCACCAGCCGGACCCACACCGTGCGGTACTCGGGCTGGCTCCCCCGTGCGATGACAAAAGGGTGGCGGGTCTTGAGGGTGAGAATCTCGGTTTCGAGGCGAAGCGGCACAGTGATCTCCCGGGAGTGGAATCAGGCCAGCGCCAGAATGTGGGCAGCGGCACCATCGGCGAGGCGGGATGGAATGTATCCACCCTCCAGCACGCCGATGACCGGTGCCGGCGCTACAGCAGCACGCAGGCGAGTGGTCAGCTCGGCATAGTGCTCGGGCTCGAGCGTGAAGCCGCCCAGCGGGTCGCCCGCCATGGCGTCGAAGCCGGCGCTGATGATCACCAGGTCAGGAGCCCAGTCATCAGTTGCCGAGATGACCGCCGCCCAGAGGTCTTCAACGTACACGTCTGGCTCGAGCCCTGGTGGTCGCGGCACGTTGAAGATGTTGCCCACTCCGCGCTCGCTCTCGGCACCGGTGCCGGGCCACCAGGGCCACTGATGCAGTGACACAAACCGGATGCGGGGGTCGCGCTCCACCAGTGCCTGGGTGCCGTTGCCATGATGCACGTCCCAATCGACGATCAGCACCCGGCCGGCGCCGCGCGTGAGCGCGCTGCGGGCGGCAAGAACCACGTTGCCCAGCAGGCAGAACCCCATCGCCGTATCAGTGAGCGCGTGATGGCCGGGCGGGCGGCCGGCCGCAAACGCTCCTGCTCCGTGCTCGAGCGCATGTTCCGCTGCCGCGACCGCACCACCGGCGGAGCGGAGCGCCGCCTCCCAGCTCGCCGAGTTCATGTGGGTATCGGCGTCGAGCTGGCCACCACCGGCCTCCGCGATCGCGGCCAGCCGGTCGAGGTACGCTGCATCGTGTACGGTGCGGACCAGGTCCAGCGAGACCCGGGGAGACTCCTGCCGCTCCGCCAGCGGAATGCCATCCAGCCGGTTGAGCAGCGCCAGCAGCCGTGCCGGCTGCTCGGGATGCCCCGCGCCGGGATCATGGGCGAGACAGGCGGGGTGGGTGAAAATGGGGACTGAGGACGTAGGGCGCAGGGCCTGGGGCTCGGGGCTCGGGGCTTAAGGCGCTAACGGACGGGCCGACGGCGCCGCGACAAGACTATGAGATTGGCATTGGGGACCACACCATGATCTGCCAGCGTCTGGTGCTCGTCGAGCAGTTCGAAGCCGCGGAACTTGACGACGTAGCCCGCAGGGTCGCGGGCGACGTGGGTGGACGTCAACGCGCGGTGCTTCAGCTCGGCGATCGTGGTGGACGGTGGCAGTTCGAGTTGCACCTCCGACCACACGTCATGCACCATTACCCGGAGCGGCAGCGGCGCGCTCACGCCACTTCCTCCAGCGCCGGCAGCGTCGACAGGAAACGGTCCAGTGCCTGGTCGAAGAACAGGGTCGAGCCCCGCACCCGCCGGCCGCCGGGCACGTCGAAGACCGCGATGGCCACTTCCTCACCACCCTGGCCCCGCAGGGTCAGCCAGGTGTCGCCCTGGCGCTCGGGATAGGCCGCCACCTGGGGCACTCGCACCGCAAAGAAGGTCTTGGCTCGCTCGAGGATCTCGGCGGCGGCAAGCGACGTGGTGATTTCGTAGGTCATGGGATTCGTCTCAGTGTGATGCCGGTAGGCTGCGCTGCCACCGGGTAGGTGGCGACCACCGCACGAGCCGCGATGTCCACCATGTCCACGGATCCCGGGTCGGCACCCACCGATTCGGCCGAAATATAGGCGTACTTCCCGTCGGGAGACCATGCGATGCCGTGGACCACGCCTTTGGTGGTCGGAATAGTCGCGAGCACCTTGAGCGACGCGGCATCCACCAGGGTGACGCTCTTGTCCTTCTTGTTGGTCACCAGCACCACGCGGCCGTCGGGCGACACTTCCACGTTGTACGCGCCCTTCCCCACCGCAACCTCTTCGCGCAGTTCGAGAGTTGCGGCATCCCACGCCTGCAGCGTGTTGCCTGTGTTGCAGGCGACAAAGAGCGACCGGTCGTCCGGTGATATCGACACATAGGTCGGCGCGCACACGGTGGCGGTGGAGCCGCCGGCAGGCGCATGCGCAGCGTGGTCACCGGCCGGCGCCATCGGCATGCCTGCGCCCGTCCTGGCACGCCGCACGATCGAAAAAGTCGACACGTCGAACTCGACCAGTTCGTCGGAATGCATGCAGGTCACGATCACGCGTGTTCCTGCGTGATTCACCCGCACGCCATGCGGCATGTCGCACGCCGGGATGTCGGCGATCTTCTGCATGGTCGGCGTGTGCACGATCGAAACCGGATTGACCCGGGGCCGGTCGCCAAAGAAATCGGAATTTGCCACGAACGCGAGCTCGCCATCCGGCGTCAGCGAAATCGTGGTGGGGTAGTACTCGAGCTGGGCTCGTCCGATGACCGTATCGGTGGCGGCATCCATGCGCCAGAGCGTGCCGTAGGGCGCGCCGTGCGCAATCGACACGTAGTAGCTCCTGCCATCGGGCGCCATGGTGATGTTGTGGGGACCGTCGATGTCCGACGGCATGATGCCAATGGGGACTTCCCTGCCGAATATCAGGGTGTCGGCAGACGGCCGGATCCACGTGACCCGATCGCCCGATTCGGAGGTGACGCCGAGTTCATAGCCGAAGGTCGGGGTCGGTGGGGCAGCCGGCGCTTGAGCTGGCGACTGGGAGGCCACGGTCGGCGCGCAGCCGAGCACAGCGCCAAGCAGGAGCAGTTCTGGGACGGGTCGCATGAGCACCTAGTGGTTCAATGGTCGCGCGATGACCCGGCCGGTATATGGCTGGGACCGTCGCAGCAGCGCGGCCAACGTTGGGCGCCGGCGCAGCACCAGCACCAGTTCGCCAGGTGGGGGTTCGGCCACCCCATCTACGGTCAGGAATGCCGGAAGTGTCGCGTCAGCCGGCACAGTGGCCTCATACTCCTGGCCGTGCCAGCTGAACGTGGCTTCCGCCGCCAGGCGGCGGGTCTGGCGATCGAGGAAGTAGTCGCCCTCGATGCGATAGACCCGGGGTACGACCTGCTCGCCGTCCAGGAAGAACCCTGGGTCGAACGGCTCTCCATCCTGGCGGGCGAAGTTCTGCTCAGCCGCCGCGTCCAGGGCCTCGAGCGCCGGTTCGCTGGCACGCCACTCCAGATGATGCCGAAGCTCGTGGGTCAGCGTCTCCCAGATCTCCTCTCGCCAGTCGAAAGCCCCATCGAGCCGCGCCAACGCCTTGAAGGAGCCATGGTACAGGACGATCCGGCTCTGGATGACAGGGCGCCCGCCGTCGTCGGGCGCCGCCGGCAGCGGCACGCACTCACCCAGGGTATAGATCTCCTCCCGCAACGGGTGCGGTACTGTCCGGGGTGACACGGCGATGTCGGCGATGCCGTCGAGAAAGGACGGCGGGACTTCGTCGGTCAGCCGCCGGACCAGGTCCTCGAAGTCACCCAGCCGCACTGCCGGCGAGCCGCTCGGTAACCCAGGCCGGGACCTGGTCGATCGAGATCCGTTCCTGCTGCATCGAGTCCCGCTCTCGCACGGTAACGGTGCGGTCGGCCATGGTTTCGGAGTCTACCGTGAAGCAGAACGGCGTCCCCGCTTCATCCTGCCGGCGGTAGCGTCGGCCAATCGCGCCGCTGTCGTCATAGAAGGCCGGTACCCTGGCCCGCAACGCGCGGTATAACTGGTCGGCGACTTCGGGCATGCCTTCCTTCTTCATCAAGGGCAGCACGGCTGCCTTGATCGGCGCCACGGTGGGGTGAAATCCCAGCACGACCCGGGTTTCGCCCTCAACTATCTCCTCACGATAGGCATCCACCAGCACAGTGAGCGTCACCCGGTCGGCCCCAGCCGATGTTTCGACGATGTAGGGCAGGAACCGCTTGCCCGACGCCTGGTCGAACCATTCCAGCTTCTTGCCGGAGTGCTCCTGGTGCCGCTGGAGATCGAAATCGGTGCGGTTGTGGACGCCCTCGATCTCGTTCCAGCCGAAGGGAAATTCGTACTCGATGTCGTACGCCGCCTTGGCGTAATGCGCCAGTTCCCCTTCGCCGTGCTCATGCCAGCGCAGGCGCGACTCGGTGAGGCCCAGGTCGCGGTGCCACTGCATCCGCCACTGCCGCCAGCGCTCGAACCATTCCTGATCGGTGCCGGGCTCGACGAAGAACTGCATCTCCATCTGCTCGAACTCGCGGGTGCGAAAGATGAAATTGCCCGGGGTGATCTCGTTGCGGAACGCCTTGCCGATCTGGGCGATCCCGAAGGGCACCTTCTGCCGCGATGCCTGGAGCACGTTGAGGTAATTGACGTAAATGCCCTGCGCGGTCTCGGGACGGAGGAACACGACCGCCGCCTGCTCTTCCACCGGGCCCATGAAAGTCTTGAACATCAGGTTGAAGAGCCGCGGCTCGGTGAGATCGCACGTGGTGTGCTCGCCCGGGCGCTTGCTGGGCTTCTGGGGGCAGTTCGATTCCTGGATCTTGTCGGCCCGGAAGCGCGACTTGCAGGTGCGGCAATCGACCAGGGGATCGGTAAACCCGGCCACGTGGCCGGATGCCTCCCAGACCTTCGGGTGCATCAGGATGGCCGCGTCCAGGCCCTCGATGTCATCGCGGGCCTGCACCATGGCGCGCCACCAGCGGTCCTTCACGTTCTTCTTGAGCGCGACGCCGAGCGGCCCGTAGTCCCACACCGAGCCAAGCCCGCCGTAGATCTCGGACGACTGGAACACGAACCCCCTGCGCTTGCAGAGGGAGACGATCTTCTCCATCACCGTGGCTTCGGTGGCTGCCATGCTCACACCTCGATGATCTGGTCGCGTCGGGTGCCGACGCTGACATACCGCACCGGCGTGTCGGCGAGCGCCTCGATGCGGTCGAGGTAGGCTCGCGCTGCGCGGGGCAGCTC
>JAICQR010000114.1 GCA_025937755.1 Gemmatimonadales bacterium
CAAAGCCGAGGGCAAAGAGGATTGCCGACGCGCCAATGATGGCGAAGAGCATTCCGAAGTAGTACAGCACTCGAGTCTCCAGCGTTCGGGCGACGGGTCCGGGCAGCAACAAGCTTACCGTCGCCGTGTTTCACCATCAACCCCCCGGGGGGTAGGACACATGAAGACTATTGCCATTCTCGCCGCGGCTCTGCTTGCCGCTGCCCCACTGGCCGCACAGGACCCTGTCCGGACCGACACTACAGCTCAGCCCGCGGTTCCGGACTCAGTCCTCCGCGACACGCTGGGCGCCCGGGCACGCGACCAGGAACCCATCCAGGTCGACAGTGCCGCGCCAATCATCGTGGACTCGGCCAACCCGGCCGTGACGCCGCCAGTCGCGGCCCCTCCGGTGGTGGATCCGGCCGCACCTGACGCGGCTGCGCCAGACGCTGCGGTTCCGGCGATTCCGCCGGCCGAGCCGGCCGTGCCGGATTCGGAAGTGAAGGATTCCGTAAAGCCCGACTCGACTGACCTTCCCAAGGCAGACGAGCCAATGGATGCGGACATGCCCGCTGCAGAGCCCGACGCCGATGTTCCGGCGGCGGGCGGTGGCGCCCTGCCGTCAGGCTGGAGCGCCCGCGGCGACGAGACCAGGGAAATCAGCGGTGTCGCGTTTGCCACCATGGGTGACGGCTTTCATGTCACCACCGGCCCCGCTGGCATTTTCTATCGTGCCGAGGATGCGGTGGAGAACAACTTCCACGCCGAAGCCACGCTGACCCAGACCAAGGCGCCGGAGCATGCGGAGGCCTACGGGCTTTTTTTCGGCGGCACCGGGCTTGAGAGCACGGGCCAGAAGTACACCTACTTTCTGGTGCGCGGCAATGGACAGTTCACCATCAAGCAGCGCAATGCCGACATCGTGAACACCGTGGTTGACTGGACCCCGAACGCGGCCGTCGTGCAGGCGGACGCCGAAGGCAAGGCCACCAATACGCTGACCATCGATGCCAGGGGCGAGCAGATCGTCTTCGGCGCCAATGGCCAGACGCTGCACACGATGGAGGTGCGGCCAGAGCAGATGAATGGAGTCGTCGGGCTGCGGGTCAACCACAACCTCGACGTGCACGTGGCCGACTTTGACGTTGATGACCAGTAATACGTAGTATTGAAGTCTGGGGGTGTGGAAGTGTGAGAGTATGAAACCACACTTCCACACTCCCACACTTCAATACTTCCCTACATACTTCTCCTCACACTCAGCGCCTGATCCGCAGCTTCACTGACTCTCCGGTCCGCCTCACGTGCAATCCGGTCCAGACAGCGCCTGGCCTCCGCCGTATTGGCGGCGGCGAGGCCGGCCACCACATCCAGCCGTAGCTCCACCGGTTCGCCGCGCCCCATCAGCCGGCGCCGGGCCAGCGCGACTCGCACCAGCTCCTCCATTGCCTCAACCGTCCCGATCCGCGCCGCCGCGGTAGCCAGCGCACGCCGCACCGATGGGTCTTTCTCTTCCCGAAAAGCGCTCATCAGCGCGGGCGAAAGCGAGACCCGGCCCGCTATCCCTATCGCTGCTGCCGCCGCAATGCGGGTGCCCGGGACCGGATGGGCCAGCGCTTCCGACAGCGTGGAACGCGCCATCGGCTCCTCGAACACCGCCAGTGCCCGAAGCACTTCGGCCCGCGTCGCCTCATCGGGATGGGTTGCGGCGGCGCTCAGGGCCGGCACCGCCTGAACTTCGGCCAACCGGCCCAGCAGCCCTGCCGCGTGCCGCACCTGGTGGGGCTTGCCGCGCTGCAGCAGCGGCAGCAGCAGCGGAAGCGCATCGGGCGTCTCCGCCAGACGATCGTGCAGGAAGCGCCGGGCCGCGAGCGATTCACTGGTGGCGATCCCGTGCACCATCACCTCGTGACCTTCCGGCCCGATCCGGGCCAGCACCTGCGACACCGCGCTCTGGTCCTCCACCTGGCGCAGGGCGTGGTCCAGCAGCTTTTCAAGTACCGGCCTGTTGAGCGCGCGCCGAGCGGCAATGAGCCGTACCCTCCTGCGGCTGCCCGGCTGGTCGGCGTAATCCAGCAGCGCGATCGCGGAGGCCGCGACCCGGTGCCAGTCCCGATCACCCACTGCTGACCCGACCGCGCCGGTGAGTTCCCGCAGCTCGGGATCTGCCTCGGTGTCTTCGTCGCCGGCGAGCGCCGCATACGAACCCGAGACCCGGAATGCGGGCTCCGGCTCGATCGGCACCGGAAGCGGAACCAGCGCCAGCCGGATTCCTCGTGCCTCCTGTAGCGGCAGATCCTCGCTGGCCAGCGCCCGCGCCAGGGCGCCCAGGTCGCTGAGCGCCGCCTGCGAATCGACTTCCAGCCAGTCCACCGCGCGCTCGAGCATGCGTGCCCGCAACGTGGTGCGGAAGGCGATCGTGCCACGCTCGAAGCCGGCCTCGAACCTCGCCGGGTCGGTCAGCGCGGACGCGGCGGCGGCGGCCTCGATGGCTGCCCTGCCGTGCTCCGCCGTGTCCTTGGGCGCGTCATGGAACAGGACCACCAGACGCTCAAACGCCTGGGCAAAGGTTGCCCCACTCATGGAGATCGGTTCGGCCTCGTAATCAGCAGTGGTTTCTGGAAGTCCTCCGGTCGTCTCACAGCTGCGACCGGAAGAGTCGGGCAAAGCGCTCTGACAGCTTCTCCTTGAACGGACGCGCCTCCCACAGGGCGTGGGTGATTTCCCGGGACGACGCCTTGTCGAGCTCGAACTGGCGCGCCTGCTCCAGCGCAAAGTCCCGGTCAAGGACGTTGAGATTGGCCTCGGCGTTGAGCCGAAACGACCGGTTGTCGAAATTGGTGGAACCGACGCTGGTCCAGAGATCGTCCACGATCATCACCTTGCAATGATACATCGTGGGCTGGTACTCGTAGATCTTCACTCCCGCCTCGAGCAGCGGACCCCACCCGCCGCGGGACGCCTTGCGCACGAACGTCGCATCGATGTGCTTGCCCGGCAGGACCAGTTCGACGCGCACTCCGCGCTCCGCCGCACTCACCAGCGTGGCAGTCACCAGCGAGTCGGGGACAAAGTAGCTGGCCGCGATCCGGATCGAGTGCTCGGCCGCCGCCAGCGACAGCATGTACATCAACCGGACGCTCTCGCTGCCCTGATCCGGCGAACTGGTGAACACCTGGGCATCCGCTTCCCCCGCGGCCGGAAGCGGCGGGAAGTAGCCCTCGCCGTGCAGCACCCGGGTCCGGGTCTTGAGCCAGTTGTCCATGAAGGCCGCCTGCATCTGGGCCACCGCCGGGCCCTCGATCCGGTAGTGCGAGTCGCGCCAATGGAGCGAGTCCTGCGCGTGCCCCTGCCACAGATCGGCAATACCGACGCCGCCGGTGAAGCCGATCCGGCCGTCCACCACCAGCAGCTTCCGGTGGGTCCGGTTGTTCATCCGGCCCAGGTTGTACCAGTGCAGCGGATGGAACTTGTCAACTTGAACGCCCGCGTCCTTCATCTCGTCGATCATCGCGTCGTCCAGCTTGCCCGTGCCCACCCAGTCGAGCAGCACGTGCACCACGACGCCATGGCGGGCCCGGTCGATCAGGGCGTCCGCGAAGGTCCGTCCCACTTCGCCCGACCAGTAGATGTACGTCTCGAAGGTGATGGTGTGCTCGGCCGAACGGATGGCTTCCAGCATGGCGGGGAAGATCTCGTCGCCATTCTGGAGCGAGGTGACGGCATTCCCGCCCAGCAGGGATGGACCCAGCAGCGCGCCCATGGTGCGGCGAAACTGGGGCGTGTCCACGCCGTACTCTGCGTGGATCTCGTGCTCGATCTTCTTCTCGCCGGACGTGAGGTTCAGGATCAGCAGGACCGCGGCCGCGGTCAGCACGATCGCGAGGACAGTCGCCATCAACGCCGCCTTTCGAGTCACGCGAGGTCCGCGCTTATTCCACATTCACGTAAATCTCTCCACCCCGCTCCCGGAACTCTTCGGCCTTGGCCTGCATGCCTTCATCCCGCTGCCGCGCAGCTTCGTCCCGGATGTCCTGCGAGATCCGCATCGAACAGAATTTCGGTCCGCACATCGAGCAGAAGTGCGCCACCTTGGCGCCGTCGGCCGGCAGGGTCTCGTCGTGGAAGGCTCGTGCCGTCACCGGGTCCAGCGCCAGGTTGAACTGGTCCTCCCAGCGGAAGTCGAACCGCGCCCGTGACAGCGCATCATCCCATTCCCGCGCGCGCGGGTGCCCCTTGGCCAGGTCGGCAGCGTGGGCCGCGATCCGATATGCGATGACTCCCGCCTTGACGTCGCCCTTGTCGGGAAGTCCCAGATGTTCCTTGGGCGTCACGTAGCATAGCATTGCGGTGCCGTACCACCCGATCATCGCAGCGCCGATGGCACTGGTGATGTGATCATAGCCCGGCGCGATATCGGTGGTGAGCGGGCCCAGGGTGTAGAACGGCGCCTCCTGGCACCATTCCAGCTGCTTCTCCATGTTCTCCTTGATGAGGTGCATGGGAATGTGCCCCGGGCCTTCGTTCATCACCTGCACTCCGTGCTCCCACGCGATCCTGTTGAGCTCGCCCTGGGTCTTGAGTTCGGCAAACTGGGCCGCATCGTTCGCGTCGGCAATGCTGCCGGGCCGAAGCCCGTCGCCCAGCGAGAATGAGACATCATACGCCCGCATGATCTCGCAGATCTCGGCGAAGTTGGTGTAGAGGAAATTCTGTCGGTGGTGCGCCAGGCACCACTTGGCCAGAATGGAGCCGCCCCGCGATACGATGCCGGTGACCCGGTCCGCGGTGAGCGGTACGTACTCCAGCAGCACGCCGGCGTGCACCGTGAAGTAATCCACCCCCTGCTCGGCCTGCTCCACCAGCGTGTCGCGATACGCTTCCCATGTCAGGTCCTCCGCCACGCCTCCCACCTTCTCCAGCGCCTGGTAGATCGGCACCGTGCCGATCGGCACCGGTGAGTTGCGGATGATCCACTCGCGGGTTTCGTGGATGCGCTTGCCGGTGGAGAGGTCCATCACCGTATCGGCGCCCCAGAGAATCGCCCAGCGAAGCTTCTCGACCTCCTCCTCGATGTCCGACCGGATGGCGCTGTTGCCTATGTTGGCGTTGATCTTCACCAGGAAGTTGCGCCCGATGATGGTGGGCTCGAGTTCCGGATGATTGATGTTTGCCGGAATGATGGCCCGCCCCCGCGCCACTTCGCTCCGCACGAACTCGGCGGGCATCCCCTCCCGCAGCGCCACGAACTCCATTTCGTCCGTGATCTGGCCCTGACGCGCGAACTCCAGCTGGGTAACCGGCCGCCGAGCCGCCGAGGCGCCGAGGCGCCGAGGCGTTCGTCGCACTGCAGGCAGCCCCGCCCGCACGTCCCACGTTTCGGGACCGCTGGTGTCGTGCACCCGCAGCGGCGGCTCGCCGCCTGAAAGCGCAATCTCGCGAAATGGAACGCGCAGTCCGCCCGACGTGGTCTGGTAGACCTTGCTCGAGTTGGGATAGGCGCTGCTGAATCGGGATGCGTCATCCGCGGGGGATGACGGGGTGGGCGCGACCTGGGTGGCCATGAAAGGCTCCTCGTGCGTGCGCCGACGGAGGGACTGCCGAGTGCCGCGCTCCCTCCGCCGGTGTCAACCGGATCAGGTTCCAAGGGTGGCGTCTCAATCGTGGCGATCCACGATGCCCCTGGCGGCACCTGCAAGCTAACCGCGCCGCGGCTCAGGCGTCGAGCGCTTCGCGCACCTTCCTCGCCAGTTCGTCCGGGCCAAACGGCTTGGGCAGGAACGGCGTGCCTTCCGGCACCGGCGCCGCCTCGCCGTGCTCGCCGGTGAACCCGGACATCACCAGCACCTTGAGCCCCGGCATCCGCGAGCGGAGCGTGCCCGCCAGCACCAGACCCGACCCGCCCGGCATCACCACATCCGTCAGCAGGAGCGCGATCCCGGGTGTCTCGGCCGCGAGCACCTCCGCCTCCGCGACGTTCCTGGCGACCAGCACCGTGTAGCCGTACTGGCGCAGCACCCGCTCGGCGAGCCCCCGGATCGTGTCCTCGTCCTCGACCAGCAGCACCAGTTCGGATCCTCCATCGGGCCGGTGCTGGGTGCTGACGGCTGCGTCGCTGTCCTCCGGCTCGGCAACCGCAGGGAGGTACACGTCGAAGCGCGCACCATCGCCCGGCTGGCTGTCGACCAGCACCGCACCCTGATGCTGGCGCACGATGCCGTACACGGTGGA